>CAXTTX010000195.1:0-9671 GCA_964247045.1 uncultured Verrucomicrobiales bacterium
GTTGGAGCACTTTGGAGCACTGATTTTGTCGTTTTTTGTCGATTTCCATGCCGGGTGCGGGGAGGGGGAAAATGAGGGGAATTTGTGTTGGCTATTGATTTTCAAGACGTCGGACGAAATCAGTTAGGGTGCTGTTAGGCGGGGGAAGGGGCAAATGACAACAAATGCCATGTATTTGGAAAAAGATTTGGGATGCCGGACTTGGGAGAGAAAGAGGAAGGGCTTGGAGAAGAGGGAGTTAGGGATGAAGGGGCGGATTTGCGGGCGTGGGCGTCCTTCGGCGCGGAATGCGGCGGGAAGGGGGCTGACGAGGGATTGGGGACGCATGGGAAGAGGGGCGAATTTGCGCTGGCGGGGGTTGAGGCCGTCAGCGGGGAGGGGGGAGGTTTCGGTGTTGGTATCTGTTTCGGGGGCGGGTCGGCTGGTTTCCATGCGATGGTTATATCAGAATGGAATGGGGCTCTCAGTACGTGGACCCCAAAAAAGTGCGAGGTGTGAGAAAAAAGTTTCCGGGGCCTGGCCCGGAGACTCAAGACGGTAAGACGCAAGACTTAAGAATTAAAACAGAGAAGAGAAGGGGCACGTGGGGGCGCAAGGGGAACGTAGGGAGGGAAGAGAATTCAACCGCAGGGAACGCAGAGGTCGAACACTGCGGCGGAGGTCAAATCTCCGTGAAATGCCGATGGAGGTTGCTGAGGGATTTCCGCAACAACATGACCTCCTGCTTGCTCTCCGCCTGCTCTTCGAGGCTGGTGATCGCGGCTTCCATCTCAAAGAGGGTCTGCCGGATGTGCGGGTCGCGGATCATGCTTTGGACCCACAGCACGGCGACCATCCGCTCGCCGCGGGTGACCTCGCAAACCTGGTGCACCGCGCGGGTGGAATAGACGAACGCACTGCCGGCCGGGAGTTTCACCTGGCGCATGCCGCCGGCGATTTCGATCGCCAGCTCTCCACCCTCGTAGCCGGTCGGTTCGGACAGGAACAAGGTCACCGAGAGATCGCTGCGCAGCGGCCGTCCGCCGCCTAGGACCGGGGCATCCACGTGTGCGCCGTAGCGCATGCCCGGCTGATAGCGGGCGAAAATCGGCGGCGTGAGATGGAGAGGCTTCGCCCAGGTCCGGAAAACTTCATTGCGGAACAGCGCGTCGATCACCACCCGCCCGACCAAGTCCTCACCCTCGCTACCGGGCTGGAGCTGCAGGTTGATCTTGCTCGCCGCCACGGAGGCCGCTGCCGAGTATTTTCCATCGACGAATGGCGCGCCTGCCAAGAACTCGCGGATCACCGCGAGTTCTTCCGCGGTCAGAATGCTTTCGAAGGTCATCATCAGCCCGCCGGGTGTTCGTGCTTCAGTTGCGGCGGCGTTTGAGCGCTACCAAGGCACCGAGTGCCACCAGCGCGGCGCCGGAGGGTTCGGGAACCACATCGGCCGTGGAAACGGACCAGGAGGTGTTGCCGGGGAATCCCTCGGCGCTGCCGGTATTTTCCACCGAGATCCGGATCTGGCCTGACAAGGGAACTGCCAAGGCTCCCGTGGTCCCGCTTCCGGAGGTGGCATTGTTGCCTCCGGTGCTGAAAAGCACTGCCAGGGTATCCGCATCCCGGAACGTGAAATTCACGCCGTAGGACGAATTCGGCTTGATGAAACGGAATGAAAAATTCGCCGTGCCTCCGGGAGCGAGGCTGCCGAGGACAAAGTGATCGAAGGGGTCGGGACCCGGTGAATTGGGTTCAATCAGCGTTCCGATGATCTGGTCGGTGCCGGATGTCAACACGGTTGGGGTAGCGCTGGAGTTGGAGAGGTCACCATTGATCGACTCATTGTAGACGACGGCTGCCTGTGAAGTAGCGGTGATGCCGGAGGTGGCGGCAGCCATCAGCAGGGCGGTTTTGGAGAGCGAGGAATGATTTTTCATGGGATCCGGTGACAAGCCTGACTAGCGCCAGCCGGCATGACTCCGGCAAGGAAATTCGGAAGTGCTTAATCCCGTGCCGCTCAGGACAGACTCCTCCCACCGTACGGTAACTGAACGAGGCCAACGCCCAGAAATGTTACCATTCAGGATTGATCTCTTGCATTTAAATCCAAGGACTGACCCCGTTGATTTAAATCCAAGGACTGACCCCGTTGAGACCCCGTTGACTGACCCCGTTGACTGACCCCGTTGACTGACCCCGTTGACTGACCCCGTTGACGGCGAGGTCTGATCGCGCAATGAAGAGACTTCCAATCCGAGTCGTCCATGCATTGCAAGAAAACAAGACAACGCCACGCCTTTTTCGGCAACTTCTTGACGTCATCCTATTGTCTGATAGTACATGATCATATGGACGCTGGAACAGGCCTAACACTTCTCGGATCGGCTGTTGGCGGCTTCAAGATCCTAGAAAAGGTCTTGGGCCCGACTGCTGAATATCTAGGCGACGGCTTGCAGTTGTACTCCCGGAAAAAGCTTGAAAATCTTTCCGTGATCTTCAAAAAGGCCTCTGAAAAGTTTGATTTGGAAAGCATTGAGCCCGGATCGGTGAATCCACGGATTCTAAACGCCGTCATCGAGAGCGGATCCTATTGCGAAGATGACCTTCCGCGGGAGTATCTCGCTGGCCTTCTTGCATCGGGAAGGTGTCACGACGGAAGCGATGACCGGGCATCATTCTATCTGGGACTGAATTCAGACTTGTCCAGTATACAGATCCGGTTTCACTATATCTGCTATCTTATCATCAGCCGGATTTTTCATGGGGAAAGTTTCAATTTCGTCTCGGACCATGAACTGGCGAAAATGCAGATACTTTTGCCCTATCCGTTACTATGGGAAGCGATGGAGCTGACGACCATCGAAAATCCACTGGGAATTCTCGCTCATTGCACCTCCGGCTTGAGAAGCAAAAACATCATTTTATGCCAAGGCTGGGGCAGTGCAGCATGGATCAACTCAACGGGGCTTGCCAATCACGGAAACAAGTGGAATGGGGTGAGGACGGATGGCGTTCTGGTGAGCCCCACACAGGTCGGGATAGATTATTTCATATGGGGACTTGGCTTGGGCTCGACGGTTGAGAGGGCTGATTTTCTCACGCCCAAATTTTCTGCAGCCGAACTATCGATGGTCAAGATCATGGAGGGGGCCGTGCGCACGCAACTCTGATAGCCGGGGAGCAGAGGGCATGTGGGCTGCTGGTCCGGTAGCGGCAGAGACAGCGTTATCCAGTGGAGGAAGGGCCCGACCCGTCACGGGGCAACGGCTAGCGGGCCGACAGCGGCGGTTTTCCCCTCAGCTTGGGCGCAACAAAATATGGCTTGAGTAAAGCAGATCCATTGAGGCTCGTTCCGCCTTTCTTTGCCAGATCCTCCAGTGCTTGTTCCCGGGCCTTCAGATATTGTCACCTGCGTCGAAATCAAGGCCTGGACCAAAATGTCCTCCAAAGATCACTAAAATCAAGATACCGGGCAATCCGATCATGTAGAGGCAAAGAGCTGGATGCTTGTAGCCTTTCTGCCTCAATAACCGGAACACACCAAGTATCAGCAGCACCCCCAACCCAAAGGACAGGATATTGACGACGACCGGGAAATCCGAGTCGAGCCAAGATACCAGAAAGCTCTGGCGAAAGACCGAAGGGACAAACAGTATCAAAATATACGAGGCGAATCCGAGAGCGACCAAGGGGATATTGGAAACCAGCATTTTCAGCCTAGTGACGAATCCGTAGATCATCGCGATCAACATGGCCAAGGCTAGCAGCGGGGGAAAGACCACGCCGATGATGATCAGAATGATTGTTATGATCATCTTTGTTTTCAAGAAATCCCAAAGGATCTTGGAGCAAGTTACCAGTGTTCCGAAAACGGCGAGAAAGAAAAAGCCCTGAACCGGCGAAGTGGAGGCCATTTGCCACGAGATTCCATATACTAACAGAGATAGGACGAAAACCAGCCTGTTCATGATCGGGAAACGGGATTCTTTGCCAAGGCAAGAGGCTCAGAAGTTGTTGGAAACAAACCGCCGAGCAGTTGGAGTGCCAGCAAGGGGCTGATGACTTTGTCGCAAATTCAACGGTGGAATCCGAGAATGCTCCGACGGCTGCCAATCATGAAAGGGCAATAGTTGTCGTATAGGCTTGACTATCACCACGACCTTTGCTCAAAAGGAGAGCATGAAGGACATCGAATATTCATCCTGTCCAAATTGCAAAACCGACACGATGCGGCTTTTCGGGAAACGGGATAATTATTTTTCAACTTTCGTCGGAGGCATGTTTGGTTCCGAATCAGGTATCCCAATTATTGGGGAATTGATTCCGAAGGTAACGGTGTATGAATGTGACAGATGTCAGAAACGGATAAAGGTATCTGGGAAGTGATGCGGGAAACCCTGGCTCTAACAATCCGGAGCCTGTTATTCCATCTGCCTGTGGATGGCCGTTGCGAAAACCAGCCAGAACAAGGAGCCGCGGGTAGCACTCTGCGGACCAAAAGATACCTTTTGGTTGCAAGGGGGCTTTATCAGAACTGCGGTCTAAAAAGTCAGATCTGCTTCCGATAGCTGGGTCATTACCAGGGAGAGGTTCCTATGCCGAGGAGGGTTTGGAATTTGGGTTCGGCGGATTCGCGGTCGGCGACGATGGTTTCTATGTGGTGGAAGCCGGCTTTTTCGAGCATGGCGGCGAGGTCGGATTCGGAGAAGCCGAGCCAGCGGTCGGCGTAGAGTTGGCGGGCTTCCTCGAAGTTGTGCTGGAGGAGATCGAGGACGATGAGGCGGCCGCCGGGTTTCAAGATGCGGAAGGCGGCGTCGAGGGCGCGCTGGGGGTGCTCCGCGTGGTGGAGGGCCTGGCTGAGGATGGCGAGGTCGAGGGTGCCGGGGTCGATGGGGGGCTCCTCGATATCGCCGATGCGGTATTCGAGGTTGGTGAGGCCGTTGCGGTTGGCGAGGTCCTGGCCGAACTCGACCATTTTCGGGGAGAGATCGACGGCGATGACTTTTTCGGCGCGCTGGGCGAGGAGTTGGGCGAGGGTGCCCTCGCCAGCGCCGAGGTCGGCGACGACCTTGTAGTTGAGGACCTTGATGAGGGCCTCGGCGAGGGCTTTCCAGGAGCGGCCGGGGACGTAGTCCTTGCCAAAGCGGCCGGCGAGTTCATCGAAATAGGCGCGGGAGGTGTCCCGGCGCTTGCGAAGGAGGTGCTTCAGGGCGGAGGCGTCCGCGGCGACTTCCGGGACCTCGGCGGCGGCGAGGCGGGCGACCTCCATGAGGTCGGGGGGGGCGGTGGAGGTGTAGATGTTGTTCTTTCCGCTGCGCTCGTCGGTGACGAGTTCCTCCATTTTCAACTGGGAGAGCTGGGTGGAGATGCGACTCTGGCCCATTCCCAGAACCTCTTGGAATTCAGCCACGGAGAGCGATTCCTCGGCCAACAGCATGAGGATGCGGAGGCGGGTGGGGTCTGAAATGAGCTTCAGAGATTTCAGCATTGACGGCATGGGAAGATTGATACATCAACGCATCACGATTTGACGATACGAAAATTCGATACCCCATGAGCACCTATATTTTTTCCTCAGAATCGGTCGGTGAAGGCCATCCGGACAAAGTGGCAGACACGATTTCCGATGCGATCCTCGACGCCTGCCTCGCGATCGACCCGAAGAGCCGGGTGGCGTGCGAAACGTTTGTGAAGAGCAACGTGGTCGTGGTGGGCGGCGAGATCACGATCCCGAAGATCGGCGTGAAGCCGATCGGCTCGGTGATCAACATCGAGAAGGTGATCCGCGACGCGGTGCGTGAGATCGGCTACGTGAATAGCGACGACGTTTTCCACGCGGACCAGCTTTTCATCAACAACTACCTGACGACGCAGAGCCCGGACATCGCCCAAGGGGTGGATGCGAAGAAGGCGGAAGGGAAGAAGCACGCCGAGCAGGGTGCGGGTGACCAGGGAATCATGTTCGGCTACGCGTGCGACGAGACGCCGGAGCTGATGCCGGCGCCGATCATGTACGCGCACCGCCTGGGCCGCGAGCTGACACGCATCCGCAAGGCCGGGAAGCTGGCGAAGTGGCTGCGCCCGGACGCGAAGAGCCAAGTCTCCGTGGAGTATGTGGACGGCCGCCCGACGCGGATCGTGAACGTGGTGATTTCCACGCAGCATGCGGATGGGACGCCGCACGCGGAGATCGAGAAGTTTTGCATCGAGCAGGTCATCAAGAAGGTGCTGCCGAAGAACATGCTGACGAAGGACACCGAGTATCTGATCAACCCGACGGGCAAGTTCGTCGTCGGTGGCCCGCAAGGGGACTCTGGACTGACGGGACGGAAGATCATCGTCGACACGTATGGTGGCATGGGCCGCCACGGTGGTGGTGCTTTCTCCGGCAAGGATCCATCCAAGGTTGACCGCTCCGCCGCGTATATGGGCCGCTGGGTCGCGAAGAACGTGGTGGCAGCCGGATTGGCGACGAAGTGCGAGGTGCAGTTCGCGTATGCGATCGGCCACCCGCTGCCGGTGAGCGTGCACGTGGACACGTTTGGCACGGGGACGAAGAGCGATGAGAAGATCCTCGCGGGGATTTTGAAGACGTTTTCCTTCAAGCCAGCGGACATCGTGAAGCAGCTGAATTTGCTGCGGCCGATTTATTCGAAGAGCACGAACTACGGCCACTTCGGCAAGGACGACAAGGATCTGACGTGGGAGTCGACCGCGAAGGCGGCGGCGCTGAAGAAGGCGGTCGGCTGAGGCCGACAGACGTAAGACTTAAGACGGTAAGACTTAAGAGAAGAGGAAGAAAAGAGAAGAGAGAAGAAGAACCAAGAAAGGAAGAGAGAAGATGTCGTTGCATCAGTTTGAAGAGCTGGAGGTCTGGAAGCGCAGCTCGCGTCTGGCAGTTTCGGTGCTTGAGCTGATTGACGGCATCAAACTTTACGCGCTGAAGGATCAGATGGGGCGGTCTTGTATTTCGGTTCCTTCCAATATTGCGGAAGGGGCGGAGAGGGAGAGCGACCGGGAGTTCCGGAGATTTCTGGCGATCGCGAAAGGATCGGCCGGGGAACTGCGGACGCAGCCCTACATCGGCATCAAGGCCGGGGTTTTTCCTGCTGAAGATGCGAATCGACTGATTCAAGAGGCGAAAGAGATTTCTTCCATGATCGAGGGGCTTCGCAAGCGCCTTGGGGGCGGGGGCGTGTTCAATAGCCTGCTGTCGATTTTCTTCTGATCTCTTCGACCTCAATTTCTTAAGTCTCAACCCCGCCACGAGCTAAACTTTTAAAATCCAAAAACTAACCAACCAAAATAACATGAGTTTCATTGACTACAAAGTGCGCGACATCGGCCTGGCCGAGTTCGGGCGGAAGGAGATCGAGATCGCCGAGCACGAGATGCCGGGCCTGATGGCGACGCGCGAGAAGTATGGCAAGGAGCAGCCGCTGAAGGGCGTGCGGATCATGAGCTCGCTGCACATGACGATCCAGACGGCCGTGCTGATCGAGACGCTGGTGGCGCTGGGCGCGGAAGTGCGCTGGGTTTCGTGCAACATTTTCTCCACGCAGGATCACGCGGCAGCGGCGATCGCGGCGGCGGAGGTGCCTGTTTTCGCCTGGAAGGGCGAGACGCTGGAAGAGTATTGGTGGTGCACGTGGCAGGCGCTGGTGAATCCGGCGGGCCTCGGACCGGAGCTCATCGTCGATGACGGTGGCGACGCGACCCTGCTGATCCACAAGGGCTATGAGCTTGAGAACGGTTCCGACTGGGTGAACACCCCGTCCGGCAACCACGAGGAGCAAGTCATCAAGGACCTCCTCAAGGACGTGCATGCGAAACAACCCGGCATCTTCGCGAAGATCGTGAAGGACTGGAAGGGTGTTTCCGAAGAAACGACGACCGGTGTGCACCGCCTCTATCAGATGGCGAAGGCCGGGACGCTGCTCGTTCCCGCGATCAATGTGAACGATTCCGTGACCAAGTCGAAGTTCGACAACCTGTATGGTTGCCGCGAATCGCTGGTGGACGGCATCAAGCGCGCGACGGACGTGATGATTTCCGGCAAGGTCGGAGTCGTCTGCGGCTACGGCGACGTGGGCAAGGGATGCGCGCAGGCGCTCCGCGGCCAAGGCGCGCAGGTGGTGGTGACCGAAATCGACCCGATTTGTGCGTTGCAGGCGGCGATGGAAGGCTTCCGCGTTCTCACGCTCGAGGACACCCTCGGCTGGGGCGACATTTACGTCACCACGACGGGTAACTTCGACATCATCCGCTTGGAGCACATGGAGAAGATGAAGGATCAGGCCATCGTTTGTAACATCGGCCACTTCGACAACGAGATCCAGATCGACAAGCTCAACACCGCGAAGGGTGTCGTCCGCACGAACATCAAGCCACAGGTGGACAAGTACACCTTCCCGACGGGCAACAGCATTTACATGCTGGCCGAAGGACGGCTGGTGAACCTGGGCTGCGCTACCGGCCACCCGAGCTTCGTGATGTCCAACAGCTTCACCAACCAGACGCTCGCGCAGATCGACCTCTGGAAGAACAAGGACGTTTACAAGGCCGGCCAGGTGACCGTGCTGCCGAAGCACCTCGACGAGGAAGTGGCGCGTCTCCACCTGGCGAAGGTGGGTGCGAAGCTGACCGCGCTGACGCAGGAGCAGGCCGACTACATCAGCGTGCCAGTGGAAGGGCCTTACAAGGCCGATCACTACCGCTATTGATTTTCGAAGGCAGGGCGGGGTGGTTTTTCAGGGCGGCATTGCCCGGATGACCGCTCCCGCCGTTGCCTGGGATCGCAACGGGAAACCGTTGTTTTGGGAAGATGGCCAACCGTGAGAGCGGTTGGTCGTTTTTTTTGGCGGCCCACACCAGGAAGAATTTTACCGCAAAGGCGGTCCGATGCCGGACGGGCATTAGGTCGCGAAGAGAGCGCAAAGGAAGAGTGTTAGAAGGGTGGATAGGTGAAGCTAAACGCGGAGGTTGCGGAAGTCGCAGAGAAGTGCGCGAAGGAGAGCAATCCATGATCCCACAGACGAAAAGAAACTTCCATCTGAGGGAGGACCCAGAAAGGCGAGGGACGCCCCGAATTGCTGCAGCCCCGTTGTGCTTTTAGTAAGAGACGCTGCCATGGCATGTCATGGAGGCAGGCTATCCGCCCGATGAGTTCCAGTCATCTATCCGTCATTGGGACAGGTCTTACCAATGGAAGAATCCGCCCTTGCAATCACGCCCACAGGCTCGCAGCAGGGCTGCGAAGCCAAAGCGGCAGCAGGGCTGCCGCAGTCCAAGGCGCTTCGCGCTTCCGTGACGCGACCTCCAGTCGGTTTCAGACCGAATCTCTAACGGTATTGGAATAAAATTCGCGCTCGGGTGAGGGTCAGGCGGGGTTTTCGCCGTAGGGGCCGAGGCGGCGACGGGGGCCTAACAGGTGGGCGCCCTGGGGGTCGATGAGGAAGAAGCCGGCGAGGGCGCGGCGGCCGAGGAGCATGGGGCAGAGCATGTCCGAGCGATTGGCGAGGCTGACGAGGATTTCCCAAGTGAAGCCACCGGCGAGGACGGCGGTGGTCTGGATGAAGATGCGCACCCCGCCGGTGCCGCTGGAACTGCGGACGTGGGCGACACGGGCAACGGGAGCCTCGCAGTGGATTTGCTCGTTGTAGTGGTTGCGGGTGGTGAAGCGGACGGTG
>CAXTTX010000196.1:0-9632 GCA_964247045.1 uncultured Verrucomicrobiales bacterium
AACAGCCGTGGATCGCCGCCACGCCATGAGTAGATCGCCTGCTTCGTATCCCACACGTAGAAAAACGAACGCTGTCCCGACGCGCTCTGCACCACTTCATCCACCAACTCCTGCACCGCCTGCCACTGCAACCGGCTTGTGTCCTGGAACTCATCCAGCAGCCAGTGGTCGTGCCGTGCGTCGAGCCGGAAATCCACCAGCTCCCGCCGCACGCGCGCTTCCTCGTCGAGCGACCACTCGCCCATCAGCAGCTTCACGTCGTCGAAGCCCAGCAACCCGCGCCGCCTCAGTTGTTTTTCCCGCAGCGTGTCATACACCGCGATGATCTCGCGGACGGCACGCGTCCGTAGCAGCGCCGCCGCCATTTCACAACGCGCCGCCAGGATCACCATGTCACGCAGCGCTTCTCCCGCAGGTCCGGGGACGATGAACTCCTTGTAATACTTCACCAGCACCGGCCCCTCCGCGCGCCCGCCTGCTTCCAGAATGCTTCCCAGCAGGCCCGTCGCGCCGCCGAGGCTACCGCTGCCGATGGTATGCTTCACCAGAGTCTCCAACGCCTTCTCAAGCGCCGCGCGGGCATCCTTGCGCGGATACTCGATCGAATCCAGACCCCGCGTGATCCTTGCAAAGAGCGCGTGTTTCTCTTCCTCCCAATTCTCTACCCGCGCGCCCATCAGAAATTCCGGCCCCCACTCGATGTCGCGCGAACCCCGGTATCTCCCGTGCCAAGTGCCCACGAAGCCGCCAAAGCCCCTCGCCACGCCCTGCTCTTCCTTGCCATAGGAAGCGCGCCGGAAGGCATGCATGAAATCTTCCCCGCTCCCGTCGTCCACCGCCTCGCCGAGGATCTCCCCCAGCAACTCGTCCGCCGCGGCCTGCGCGCGCGCGCCTTCCAGCAGGTCGAACTTGCCTCCTGTTAGGCCGAGCTCGTATTGGAACCCCCTCACCACCTTGGAGAAGAAGCTGTCCATCGTCCCCAGCGTCAGTCGTGGCAGCGCCCGCGCCACCTTTTCCAATGCCTCGCCGAAGTCCGCCTCCGGCAGCCCCAGTTCTTCCCGCAGCCGTGCGGCGGCTTTGTCATCGGCAGCGGCCTCCGCCAGCTTGTTCAGCACCGAGTCCGCGAACTCCCCGGCCGCTTTCCGGGTGAAGGTCAGCGCCACGATTTTCTCCGGCGGCACGCCCTTGGCCACCAGCCCGATGACGCGGTTGGCGAGTTGGTAGGTCTTGCCAGACCCGGCGGACGCCAGGATCAGCAGGTTCTTTTCCAGGATGTTCATCGGCGGACTCATCTTGGCCCGGTTGACACCGGACGGGAATCGGGAATGCGGAAATTTTCTCCAACAGACGGGTTCTTGACCTCGAAAGGATTGCGTGCCAGAAGCGTCCTGCTGCGGCGGAAAGTCCACGGCATCGCTTTTTCCAACAACCAACCGTTACCCATGAACTTCCTCGCACGAATCGGTCTGTTTGCCGCCGCGGCTGCCTCGCTGGCTCTCACCACCTCCTGCTCCGTCGGAGGGAAATCCCCTTCCGGATTCCTTTCCAACTACAAGCAGCTCGACTCCGGCTACGGCACCTCGGATGCCGTCACTTCCTGGGTCAAGCCGGGCGCGGATCTGAAAAAATATGACAGCGTCCTGATCGATCCCGTGACGACCATCGTCGCCACGCCGGGCATCACCCCGCAGGTGAAGGACCAGCTCGCCGCCTATCTGGGCGATGCCCTCCGCGAACAAATCGGCACCTCCCTGCGCGTCACCGCCGCGCCCGGACCCACCACGCTCCGCGTCCGCACCGCCTTGACCGACGTTATCGAAGGAACGTCCTTCGGCACCCCCGTGAAAGCGATCCACATGGGAACGAGTCCGACGCTCACCGGCAAACTCGGTTCACAGGAAATCGCTTCCTTCGTCTCGAAGGTCTCGTTCGAGGGAGAAATCCTCGATTCCCTATCCGGCGAGCGCCTCGGCGCGCTGGTGGACCACCGCTTGGGCAAGAAACGCGAGGCCTCCGCCGACACCTCCTGGGCGGCTGTCCGCAGCGGCATCAACCAAGGGGTCGTCCGCCTCAAGGACCGCTTCTTCGCGCTCCGCTCGAACTGATCCGGGTTCACCCTCATGCCCGGCAAATCGCCACCACCTCCTCCCAAGTTTGATTGCCATGTCCACTTGGTCGGAAATGGCAGGAGGGGCAGTGGCTGCTGGCTCAAACTGAGCGGCTGGCACCGCTTCATGGCGGCCATGATGAGCCGCATAATGGGAATTCCCGCCGGTATCGGTGACGACGATTTCGACGAGGTCTACGTCCGCCAGCTTGCCTCTTACATCCGCGAGTCCTCGCTGGATCAGGCCCTGCTGCTCGCTCAGGACGAGGTTTACAACGAGGACGGCACGCGCCGCGACTTCGGCTCCTTCCACGTGCCGAATGACTACCTCTTCGCCATCTGCGAGGCCCACCCGGAGTTCATTCCCGCCGCCTCCGTCCACCCGGCGCGAAAGGACGCACTTGAGGAACTCGACCGCTGCCTCGCTCGCGGTGCCCGTGCCCTCAAGCTCCTGCCGAATTGCCACGACGTGAACTGCAACCTCTCCGCCTATGACCCGTTCTGGGAAAAAATGGGGGAGGCCGGCCTGCCCCTGCTCGCCCACACCGGCGGCGAGATGACCGTGCCCGTCGCCAACAAGGCCTGGCAAGATCCCCGTGTCCTGCGGCGGCCCTTGGAAATCGGCGTGAAAGTCATTGCCGCGCACTGTGCCAGCCGCAGCAGTTTCTGGGATACCGACTACTTCGACGTCATGGTGGAAATGATGGCTGAGTTCCCCCATTTCTATGCAGACACCAGCGCCCTGAATACCCCGATCCGCAGCGCCGCCCTCCAGCATGCCCTCGATTGCCAACTTCAGGAACGCTTCATCCATGGCAGCGATTTCCCTGTCCCCGTGGGAACCTGGTACGCCCGTCTGCGTGGCCTCATCGACTCGGAATCCCGCGCCAGTGCCGCGAAGGTCTCCAACCTCATCGAACGGGACTATCAGCTGAAAAAAGCCATCGGCTTCGATGACGGCCATTTCACCCGTCTCTCCAAGATCCTCCGCAAGGTCTGAGTTCCCCCCTCTTAATTCTCCTTGGTCCTTCGGATATCTAAAGTATCCTCGGGCCGATGACCGATGCCGATGAGATCGCCTTCCTGGACTTCCAGGCGACGGAGAAAAGCGCCTCTCCGCGGACCTTGGCGAACTATCGTGACGCCCTCGCGGCCTACAAGAACTGGCGCGGCGCGAAATTCACCACCTGGCGGGACGCGGAGGCTGACGACTTCCGGGACTACCTATTCGACCTGATGAAACAGGGCTTCAAGCGCGCCACGATCCGTCTCCGCTTCTCCGCCCTGCGGTCGTTTTATAAATTCTTGGTTCTCCGCCGCGGTCACCCGCGCAGCACCGTCGCGGAAGTCCAGCTCCCCAAGCCGGAGCGGAGCCTTCCCGTCGTCCTCAATCTCGCCCAGATCGACGAACTCCTCTCCATGCCGCTCCGTCCCCCCATCGTGGCAAAATCCCCACCCTGGCTGCCCTTGCGCGACGCCGCGATCCTGGAGCTGTTCTACTCCTGTGGCCTGCGGATCTCCGAACTCCTCGCGCTTGATGTGAAGCACCTCGACTTCATCGGCGAAACCGTCCGCGTGATGGGAAAAGGCTCCCGCGAGCGCGTGGTGCCCGTCGGAGGTCCCGCGATCAACGCCATCCAGCGCTACCGGCAGGAGGCCGCCATTGCCTCCGGCCCGCTCTTTCTCAGCACCCGCGGCACCCGCATCACCCAGCAGGCAGTCGATCAGTTGCTGAAAAAATACCTCAAGCGCAGCAGCATTCCCTTCGCCATTAGCCCCCACAAGCTCCGCCACAGTTTTGCCACCCACATGCTCGATGCGGGCGCGGATCTCCGCAGCGTGCAGGCCCTGCTGGGTCATGCCTCGCTCTCCACCACGCAGATCTACACCCACCTCACCACGGACCGCATCAAGCAGGCCTACGATACCGCACATCCCCGGGCGTGAATCCCCTCATCCGCTTCATCCGGAACTTTGCCGGTGCCCTCGGCATCCTTCTCGCCGTCTCCTGCGCTTCCCGGCAGTCCCTTGCGCTTGGTCCCGCCGGTAATCACCCGGAAAAGGAACTCGCCGCCCGCGTCGCCGCACGCCCGCAACTCGCCGTTCTCTTTGTCGGCAACAGCCTGAGTTTCGGCATGCCCAGGGCATTCTCAAAACTCGCTTCCGCAAACGGGAAAAACACCCGCGTGGGTCTCTGCGCCACGAATGGCTGGTCCCTGCAACGCCATGCTGCCGACAAGGACACCCTCGATCAAATCCGGGACGGCCATTGGGACATCATCGTGCTTCAGGAATACAGCGAAATCCCCGCCATGAATCGCCACGCGCGGGCGGCCGCCATGTTTCCTCCTCTCCGCGAACTCGTGACGGCGGTTCGCTCCAGCGGCGCCATTCCTATCCTCTATCAGACCTGGGGTCTCCGTGATGGCTCGCGCTGGCGGCCCGGTGACGATTTCCACCTCATGAACGGCCGCATCCGCGAGGGCTACCACGCGGCTTCCACCAACGCCGGCCACCTCTTCATCGTCCCCGTTGGTGATTCTTGGGAAAGTGAATTTTCCCTAGGCCGCGCCGGCGAACTTTTTCTCAAAGACGGGAAGCACCCCGCGCCCTTCGGCATTGCGGTCACCGCGCGCGTCTTCTATAAGGCCCTCTTTGGGCAAAAATGACAAAGGAGGGTGCATGACCCTCCTTTGCAATAAATCGATTGAATTAATCGTCCCGTTATTCGAAGATATAAGTCACCGCGTAAACGGTGGAGGAGAATCCCTTCACGTCCACTTTGAAGAAGTTCAGGGCCGCCGCTGTTTGCTTGCCGTTCGTATCCTTGAATACTTGGCCGATATCCGCTTGTGGCTGGCTTTTTGACGGCTTATTCGCATAAGCGTTTGCCGTGCCGGCATCAGATGCGAATTTGATCGAGAATCCGGGTCCGGTCAGCTCGCCTTTCTTGCCGATCGTGAACTTGACCTTATCGCCCTTGGCGAATTTCGGAATTCCCTTCGGAACCGGGCACTTCTTCGGCTTGCCGCCCAGGTCCGACTTGTTGGACTCCATTTCGGTAATGGTGAAGGTGAACTTCTTCCCCGGCGCGAATCCGCCGTAGGTTTTGAATTGCGGGCCTTTGCTGGCAGGGGCGGCCATGACGGGAGCGATGGCTCCACAGGCGACGACGATGAATGCGAGTAGTGTTTTCATATAGGGGGTATCTGAGACGAGTTACTCCCTATCATCAGGTTGGACGCGTGCAAGTCGAATTCCGTAACGGCTCTTTCTGATCGTTGGATTCGCAAATTGCCGCGGGAGAGATGCCCGGGCGGAACTTTCCGTAACGAAAAAGGAGGGCGCTGGGCCCTCCTTTGGAAATGATCCTGAATCCTTGATTAGAACGTGAAGGTGATCGTGCGGCTGCCCGGGTCGGTCGTGATGTTCACCAGTTGGAAGACCGCGTCACCCGAGGTGACCTTCTTGCCTGGCAGCTTCGCCATGCGGACGGTGGAGATCAGCGCGTAGGGGCTCGTGGATTTCCTCCACGCATGCAGCCCCGCACCATCGACGGTGAGGTATGGGACCGGCTTCAGGCCGGGAGCTGAGATCTCGCCTTTGTTTGTGATGGTGAACTTGATCTTGTTTCCCTTTTTCCAAGTGGGGGCTCCCTTGGGGGGCTTCTTGTCCGAACTGAGAAGCGTGACGTTTTTGACCTTCAGGCTGAAGGTGTCGCCGGCCTTGAAATTGCCAAAGGTCTTGGGTTTGGCGAAGTCGCCCAGTTGGCTGGCAGCTTGGGCATGGGCGCCGGTGGTGCCGAGCAGGGCTCCACAGGCTACGACAATGGCGGTAACTAGTGTTTTCATGGGAGGGGGAAACACGGGGTGATGCGTGATTCAGGCTGCTCATTACCATCCCCGCTATTTCCGGACAAGGGTAAAAACTAATGCAAAATGCAATATCCGGAAAGATAGATATTTTTCCCGTTAGGCCTTCCCGCGGCAATTCCTCAAGGCACCCGGAAAATCTTCTGGTTGGATGGATCCCGCGCGAGTTGCCCGGGTTTGACTTCGCTGACGTCGATCACGTTGTAGGGCTCATACGGACTGATCACCTCGTTCGGCTTATCTGTGCGTTGCGCGGTCGGGTAGCCACCCGTGGCAGTTGGAGGTGGTGGTGCCGGCCGGTCAGGATAAGGATTCGGATTATCCGGAGAAGGGGCGTAGTTGCCCGCTCCCTCCGATGACACCGGATCCGGAGCGAAAGGCGGATTTGGCCTGAACCGTGGCGGTGGCGCGGGCGGTGGCTCGATGCAGGAAACCAGCGTGGTGGCGGCCAGCGCGGCCAAGGCAAGAGTGAAGGGGTGCTTTTCCATGGGCGTCAGACGTTGCTTCCCGCCAATCTATTCGATCCTGAACGAACGTGCAATCAGATGCTTGGACAGAATCCCCAGCTTCCGGGCCTTGGAAACCCGGTAGCGCTTCTTGAAAACCCGGAACCCGTCCGCCCGCATCTTTCCCAACAGCCCGTGATAGACCTCCGCCATGATCCGGGCCGGCGTCAGCGCGCGGCGGTCGGCATCCGGCAGGACCTGCTCCGCCTCGCGGAAGTAACGCTCCGCCCGCTCCGCCTCCTGTTCCATCAGCCTCCGGAAGCGCGGATCCTCCACCCGCCGCTCCAGGTCCCCTTCCGTATAACCCGCCGCCGCCAGATCCTCCTGCGGTAGATAGATCCTTCCTTCATTCTCCAGATCTTCGGCCACGTCCCGCAGGATGTTCGTCAGCTGCAGAGCGTGCCCCAGCGCCACGGCGTATTTTTCCGAGGCCGGATCCGTGCAGCCGAAAAGGCGGATTGAAACCAGCCCCACCGCGCAGGAAACCTTCCAGATATACCCGGAAAGTTCCTCCCACGTGACGAACCGCCGTGGCAGCGTGTCCATCCGGCAACCGTCGATGATCGCCACCAGCAAGTCCGTCGGGATCTCCTTCCGGTCGCGCAGGGAAACCACTTCCCGCTGGAACTCATCCGGCGCGACGAACCCCTTCCTCAAACCGTCTTCCCAGGCGTTCAATCCCTTGATCCGCTTTTCGGCGGGCACGCCCGGCGCGTCCGCCAGATCGTCCATTTTCCGGCAAAACGCGTAAAAGACCACCATGTCGTCCCGCCGCTGCCGCGGCAGGATCTTCAGGGCGAAGGCCAGATTCGACTTCGCCTGACGGGTGATTTCCGAGGCGGCCGACACGGCTTCTAACGGATGAAACCCCAGTGCCCGCTCGTGAACGGCCACAGCGAGAACAGCGCCGGCCCCACCAGGTTGAATTCCTTCACCGTTCCCCAGTAGCGCGAATCCAGCGAATTGCCGCTGTTGTCACCCAGCGCCGCGTACTCCCGCATTCCGGGTTTCGCATCCTTGCCGGCGAGTTCCAGCTTGTCCCCCGGCTTCACCAGCAGGGGAGGGTAGCTAGAACCACCGACCGTCGCGAAGGAATAGCCGGTCTGTCCGGGGTGGCGGTAGAGGGGCAGTTTGTAGACGTTTTCAAATCCCGGTTCGTGGGCGATTTTGCCATCCACCAACAGATGCGGCGGCGCGAGCGAGAGCGTGTCTCCCGACACCCCGCCGAGCCGCTTGATATAGTGGGTTGCGTCTTCCTGGGCCGCGATTCCGCCCGCCTTGGTTCCACCCGGGTTTTTCTTCGTGCCCTCGATGGCGATCGTGTTGAAAACGAAAACCTCGCCCCGCGTCGGCTTGCGGAAATGATAGGTGAACTTGTCCACCAGCACCAGGTCGCCCGAGTCGATCATGCCCTCGCAGATCACCGCTCCCTTGGGGATCAGCAGGCCGTTCCGCTTTGCCTTCTCAATCGTGTCCATCAGGCCGATTTCCATGCACGGGTTCAGCGGCGCGGGCAGTTTGATCGGCGGTGCGTCGGAACAAATGATCTCCGCGCGGCTGAAGAAATTCAGGAACTGGGTGTCCCCCAGTCCCAGGCGGCCATCCCGCGAGACGGCGATGTGGCGGTCCCGGTCGTTCTCGATGCGGACATAGCTCCGGCCGCGCAGCACGCTCTCCACGAACCGCTGCGGCAGCGAGGGCATCTTACCCTTCATCGGCGTGCCGATGATCCCGTTCAAAGTAGGCTGCATCGAGCCGGTCGGAATCCGGAAGGGTTGCAGGTAGTACGCCCGCAGGCCCAGCGCGATGACGATCGCCACGAACATCACCTCCACGTTCTCCTCCAGCCAGCCCACCGGCTTCTCCCGCGGCAGCGACCTCTCGCAGACCAGTTGCAGTTGTTTGGATGCCTCGGTCACCTTGGCCTGGTCTTTCGCCTGGATCGCGTTCTTCAGGTCTTGCCGGCGGGATTCGATTTCCGCGATGCCTTCCGGCTTCAGCCTGTCCCGCTTGTAGTCGACAAATTTCTTCGCCCCCTTCAGCAGATGCTGCGCGTCCTTTTTCCACTTCGGCGAAAACATGGGGACAAGTCTCGCGGGCCTCGCCCCGGACCGCAAGCCCGGAGAGGAGGTGTTACCTCGTCTCCCTTGACTTCCGGACGGGCCCGGATTCCATCGGTCCCATGTTGGAAAGCATCCACATCCGGGGTTACCGCTCGCTGCGCGATTTCCGCCTCAAGCTCGGCGGGGTGACCGTGATCACCGGGCAGAACGGGGTCGGGAAATCCAATTGCTACCGGGCCTTGGCGATGATCCAGCGCCTCGCGGTCGGGCGCTTCGCCGAAACCGTCGCCAGCGAGGGTGGCATGCCCGGCATCCTCTGGGCGGGTGATCGCAGGAAGGATGAAAAGATCCGCATTTCTTGGGATCTCCGCCACTCGGATTTCGAATATCAGATGGAATGCGGGCTCATACCCGCCTCTCCCGGTGATCTCTCGAGTTTCAAGACCGACCCGGATGTCAAGATCGAGACCCTCCACTTCTCCGCGAAAAGCCGTCTGATGGCGCGGCGCAAGGGCCCCTTCCTCGAGCTCCGCAATCCGGAGGGGAGAATGGAAGCTTCGCCACTGCCGCTCCACGTCCCGGAGTCGATGCTCTCGGAAATACGCGACTCCATCCGCTTCCCGGCGGTGTCCGCCGCCCGCGAAACTTTTCTCGCCTGGCGTTTCTATCATCAGTTCCGCACCGATGCGGATTCGCCGATGCGCCGCCCGCAGGTGGGTTTCTGGTCCCCTGTCCTCGCCCACGACGGCTTGAACCTCGCCGCCACCCTGCAATCGATCGCTGAATCCGGAAAGGAAAGCGAACTGGATGAAATCATCGGCACGGCCTTTCCCGGCTTGGGCTGGCATGCCGTGGACGGCGATGGGAAATTCCAGCTCCAGATCCAGTTACCCGAACTGAAACGCAGCCTCGACGCCAGCGAGATTTCAGACGGCACCCTGCGCTTCTTCTGCCTCGCCGCCGCGTTGCTGACGGAAAAGCTCCCTCCCTTTCTTATCCTCAACGAGCCGGAAACCAGCCTCCATACCGGGCTCATTCCCGCCTTGGCAGCTCTGATCTCCCGCGTCCCGGAATCCACCCAACT
>CAXTTX010000197.1:0-2044 GCA_964247045.1 uncultured Verrucomicrobiales bacterium
TACGCCCTCCTCGCCGGCATTCTTTGCAAGACCCTCCATTTCCCGGTGAAGGAAATCGACTGGCTCTGGCAGCCACTCGACCTTCTTCAGGGTGGCCTTATTGGTTTCGCCCTCGTCACGCTTGGCGTGCAGATGTCGCAGACCAAGCCAGCGCCTTTCCACGCCCCCTTGTGGTCAGCCATCGCGTTGCG
Source organism: uncultured Verrucomicrobiales bacterium (assembly GCA_964247045.1). GTDB lineage: Bacteria > Verrucomicrobiota > Verrucomicrobiia > Verrucomicrobiales > Akkermansiaceae > Luteolibacter. The sequence continues at coordinate 192 of CAXTTX010000197.1, forward strand.
ACTCATCGTTGCGCCGTTGCTGGCCATGCCGCTCGCCGCCTCGCTCGGCTTTTCCCGCGCGGCCTGCGCTTCCCTGGTTCTCGCCGCCGCCGCTCCCAGCGCGGTCAATACCGCCCTCCTTGCGCGTGAGTTTGGCGGAGATGTTCCTTTCTCCACCTCCGCGGTGTATTACACCACGCTCTTCAGTATGCTCACGACGACGGTGTTGTTATACGGTCTGAAGCTTTGGCTATGAGTCTTCGTTTGGAGTGACTGCCTTCAGGCAGTCTGCCGGACGGGTGTTTAGTTATCGATCCGCTCTCCAAGACTTCGCGTATGTACCCAGGCTACTTAGGTCCGCCTTCGAGGCGGAGGAGGCAAAATGCCGGTCGAGGAGAGGTCGTCGTTTGGGAACTCTTTCCCGCTGATGTCCCGGGCGATTCACCTTTGTGCCTGTTGAAACTAGGGCCGTGACGAACCCCAAGTCGGCTTGAGCGCCTCGTCGGATGTTCCGTCGAACGCCGCCAGATTGGATTCCTTCTTGAAGGCGGCGAGGGATTCCGGTTGGCCATTCATCGAGAGGCCCACGGCGTCGATGCAGAAGTGGTAGTCGGAATAATACCAGCCGCTATCGGATCCACGGCCGATAAAGATATCGTGGATCTTGTGGTCCTGTTTGTGGCAATGGGAGCGGTAGGCCATCCAGGTGCCGTCCTTGAAGAGGATGGTGTCTTTCCTGAGCCAGTTTTCTGGTTCGCCGCTGTCCCATTCGTTCGCGGGATCGGGCAGGCTGATGGAGCGCGTGGCAAGATACCGGGGATCCTCGAGATCCCGCTTCATGGCCGAGCTGGCATTATTTTTCCGCTCGCGGCGTTCTGCCGAGTAATGGGAATCCTGTTTCTTGAGGGCGGTGATCGCCCCCACTACAGCAAGGCAGAAAGCCAGAACGGCGACGATGATGGCGGGTTTTCGCATGGCGGGGCTTGAAACCGGCAAGGGGTCACCACTTGGTCATTCTCCAGATTCACCGTGTCCTTGCAAGGGAATCGAGGGCAAATATCCCGTCTCGTCATGGCGTCCCGCTTCCCGCAATCTGCCGCCAGCAACCATTTCGACCCCTTGAAAACTTTCGAACAACTCGGCGTTCCCGCCGCCTTCATCCCCGGCCTCAAGGAACTCGGCATCATTAACCCGACCGAGGTGCAGGCCCAGACGATCCCCTTCCTCATGGAAAGCGGTGGCGACTTCATCGCCCAGGCCCAGACCGGCACCGGCAAGACCGCGGCCTTCGGCCTTCCCCTGCTTGCCAAGATCGACCCGAAATCCCCGGTTATCCAGGGCTTGGTCATCGCCCCCACCCGCGAGCTCGCCAAGCAGATCGGCAAGCAGCTCTTCCGCTACACCAAGTTCTCCGAGAAGAAGTATTTCGTGGAGGTGCTCGCCGGCGGCGACAACATCGATCGCCAGGTTGCCGCCCTCCAGCGTCCCACCCACATCGTCGTCGCCACTCCCGGCCGCTTGCTGGATCTTATCAAGCGCAAGGCCCTGACCCTCGTCTCGGTGAAGTACCTCGTGCTCGACGAAGCGGACGAGATGCTGAGCATGGGTTTCAGCAAGGATCTCCGGCATATCGTGGGTCTATCAAGAGCGCGTGGTGCCACCTGGCTGTTCTCCGCGACCATTCCCGATGGCATTCATCAGCTTGTGAAGGAATGCATGGGCCCCAAGCCCCATGTTCTCCGCATCGACAAGGCGCACGTCGTGAACCGGGATATCGATCACCGCGTTGCCGTCTGCACACGGGATGAGAAAACGGAATTCATCGCGGAATTTCTTCGCACCAAGAAGACGAAACGCGGCGTCATCTTCTGCCG
>CAXTTX010000197.1:2054-9630 GCA_964247045.1 uncultured Verrucomicrobiales bacterium
GAGAAAACTGTAAATGCGTAGATCTTATTTATGGGCCGGTGCGATTACCTTGGGCAAACAGCTCGTTGCCCGTGGCTATCCCGTGGCCGTTATCCAGGGAGACCTCACCCAGAAGGAGCGCGACACCATCATGCGTTCCTTCAAGAAAGAGCGTTCCCAATACCTCATCGCTACCGATGTCGCGGCCCGTGGCATCGATGTCGAGGGTCTCTCCTTCGTCATTCACCACCAGTTGCCGGAACAGACCGAGTACTATACCCATCGTAGCGGGAGAACCGCGCGCGCGGGAAAAAAGGGCTTTTCCATTTCCCTCATCGAACCCCGTGAGCGGCCGAAGATCACGGCTCTGGAAAATGAATTGGGAATCACCTTCAAGGAGTGGCGCTGACACCCTTGCGGAAAGGCGCAGATTGAGCCGAATCGTGCATTTCGCGCTATTCCAGAGTTAGATTTTTGGGCCTAAGACGTTGTGATTCAGCGAATTTCATTTGCGGCACGGCTTCCGCTGGTAAGAGGGCATGAAGACGAAGCCCTCCGCTCTTGTTGCTGCCGCCGGAATGATCGCATTCTTCAGCCCGGCCCTCCTGATGATCGCCCCAAGCGCGGTCGCCTCCGATTTCCCTGACCAACCGTCGCAGCGCCTCGACGGGATGTACAAGATCGTCGCCAGCAACGATCCCATTTTTCCCATGAACGCGAAGCAGGAATGGTTCCTCGACTTTGGCGGGGGAAATAAACTCAGCGGCAACGTCGCCGTCTCGCTGAGGCAGAATCCAAATGTCCGCGTCCGCATCATGGCGTGGCAATACTTCCCGCAGGAGAACGCCTTTGTCCTCGGCAACCCTTATGAAGAAGGGTCGCGCCAAGCCGTTGCCAAGGGTGTTTGGACCATGGGTGCAGGGGCCCGTGGGGTGACCTTGGAACGCGGCTCTTACCAAGTTGTGATGTCCCGCGCCGCCGCCTCGGACTATTGAGCCTCCATTTAACAGCTTCTGAATACCCCTTGCCAGATGGCTTCTGCGAAAATCCCACTCAAACTGTCATGGATCCACAAACCAAAGCGCAATCTACCGTTCCATCCTCAGCGGCTTGTTTTGTGGTCACCCTCTCGTGTTTTCTCTGGATCACCGCCATCACGGTGGCGATTACCCACTTTCTGGACCTGGATGCCCTCACCGGCTGCATGATCGGCCTTTCTCTCGCCCTCACGACGGGTGTCGCCGTTCTACTGATTCTGTATGAACTCAGGCACGCCATCGATCTCCCGGACGATGTGGAACTCCGCGAGTTCGAAGGGATTGGCTTTTCCGTCATCCTCGGTTCCCCGGTTCTCGCCCCTGCGGGCGCGGCGCCCGACCCTTTCCACATGTTTTTCTGATCCCATCCCCGCCTCATTTCCGGGGGGACCACTCTGCGGTTCGCGGGAAAATCCCTTTGCACCTTCACCCGTTCAAGGTAACGTGAAAGGTGGTAATCAACCATTGAATGACTCATGAACTCGACCATGGAGAACTCCCGCATCGCGGAAAAAATCGACGAAGCCGATACACGGCTTGAAAAACTGGAGCGCGAGATTGCCGAAATCGGCCAGCCGGCCGGGCAGGATCTCCGCCGCAGATTGGAGGCTCTCAAGATTGAGGAACGTGCCCTCCGCCGCAACTTCGAGGAATCCGTCGCGAAGGGGGAACTCAGTTCCGTTCGCATGGAGAAGGTCGAGGCGCTCCTACATCACATCGAGCGCGAGGAATCGTCGGTCGAGCACGCCGTGGCCTTTCTCCACCAGGCGGCCCCCTCATCCATGACACTCGCCGTGGAAGCGGGAGCCCGCATGGTCGATCTCTATCGCAAGGGCGTCAAAAAGGTCATCGGCGACCACCATCCACTCGGCGAGTCGGTCTTCGTGAACCAAACCCATGAGGGCCTTGCCAATCGTTACGGCCTGCAACCGGAAGAAGAGGAAACGCCTCCGTCCCGTCAGGCATAGCTCCACGCCGTTCCTCGGGTTGCTCTTGAGGTAAGGCCGATGCGGTTTGTTTGACTCGAGCCGGTCAGGCGCGGTGATTCCGCAGCCCTTTCAGCCGTTCGGGATATTCGGCTGGAAATAAGGGGTCTTTCCTCGAATGCATCTGTCTCACGTCCTACTTTGATAGCAATCGGTTGGCGTTTACGCGAAAGCGTAATACAGCTTTCTTAAATATCAGTTATTGATGGTTCATGACTGACAGGGACAAACTTCAGCAACTTTTCCAAGCCGCTCTCCAAGATAGCGCCCCCGAGGGTAAATCGTCCTTGGCCCGCGCGTTTCCAGCTCGAAACGCGTCCGCCTCGGCATCCGATGCCGTCCTACAGCCCCCTGCCCCGGTGGCTGCTGTTCCGGCCCCCATAGCGCCCGCTCCTGCTCCCCAGCCCTTCGTTGCCGCTCAGGTTGCACCCGCCCCCGCACCCTTCTCTCCAATGCCCGCCGCCCCTGCCTCCGTCGGTGCGGCCGAGTTCGATCCCCGCAAGACCGTGGCCCCCGTCGCTCTCGATGCGGCTGCCGCGGAGGAACTCGGCGCTCTTCTCGACGAGCAAAATGCCCGCAAGAAGCGCCGGGCCCGCCGCGCGGCCCTTTGCACCTTCGCCTTCTTCCTCACCACCACGGGCGGTTTTTCCGCCTGGTTCGTCCAGAATCCCGAGCGGGTCCAAGCCTTCAAGGATGCGATGCGCGACATCCGGTCCGTCGCCGACGTCCAATCCATGGTAGCCAAATACGATGCCGCGCTCGAGCGCATCCAGGTCCGCTCCAAGCAGATCGACCAGGCGTCCATCGCCATGGGTATTGACCCGACGAAGGTCTCTGAAAAGGAAGATCCCTACATGGATTCTGAGATGAAGCAGATGATGGGATCCGACGCCACCAAGGGCGGCAAGATGGCCAAGACCGTTGGCCAGCGCAATGCCATGCTGAAGGACAAGTTCGGCCATATGGAAAAGGACCACGCCCCCGCCGCCAACCCGAAGCAGTCGAACGAGCAGGTCGCCAAGGCCAACGCCGCCGACGGCTTCGAGTGGAAGAAGTGAGGTAACCGGAAACCGTCCGGAGTTTGCGCTTCCGCGTGCTCTCGCGATGCTCCCCGGGATCCTCGTTTTACGGAGCCTTGTTGAAAACCTCAACCTCGGCACCCGCCGCTTTCCGAAGCGACTCCCGCAGTTCCTTCACCGCCTTATCGCTTTTCATAGCTTCCAGCGCGGCGATGATCTCGGGCTTCGTTTGATCGAAAGCGCGCGCCTCGCCGGTCTTCTTCTCCGTGACCTCCACGAGGTGCCAGCCGAGTTTCGTCCGCAAAAGGGCGGGCTTCCCCGGCTCCATCGCGAATACCGGCGTGGCGAAGTCCGCGGGCATCCGCTGCCGGGCGAACCAGCCGAGGTCGCCGCCGTTTTCCTTCGTGGCGGGGTCGTCACTTAGTTCCTTGGCGAGGGTCGCGAAATCCTTCTTCTTCTCCGTGAGTTCCACCAGGGCGACATCGAGCTTCTGTTTTGCCTCTTCGGGCGGGTGATCGAGGGTGGCGATGAAGATGTGTCTTGCGCGGACCCGTATCGGCTGCGCGATGCCGGCTTGGTTTTCATCGAACCATTTCCGGGCTTCTTCATCGGTTGCTTTGGTAGAGGAGGCGATCCTGGCTTCCACGAACTTTTCGCGGCGCAGTTGCGTGGCGATCCTTTCCCGCAGCGCCTTTTTGTTCGGGATGCCTTGTGGCTTCATGGCCTTTTCGAATTCCGCCGGAGTGGCGAACCTCGCCTCCAGCCGGGCGAGGCGGGCGGCGATTTCGTTCTCACCCACCGCGGGCGGGGTGTCCTGGGATTGGATCTCCCGGTCTAACAAGATATCCGTGATCAAGCCCTCGAGGGCCGCTTTCCTCGCCTTCGCGCGGGCTTCAGGGGAGGCGGTGGCGGGGTTGCCTTCCAGCCAGAGTTGTTCTTCTGTCGCGCGATCCAACTGCAGGCGTGTGACGTGCTGGCGGGCGACCCGGGCCACGAGGTCCTTGTTCCCGCGCTGGAGGAACAGCGGATAGGAAAAGGCCCACCAGAAGATCACCGCGGCGATGGCCAGGAGGATGGCCATCTTGATACGATTGGAGCGCGGCCCGTGGCTGGTCACGTGGACGAGTTCCACGGTTGGTCGCTCCGGTGGCTCGGTCATCTGGAGATGAACGCGGTTTCCCGGGGCGGCCTGTCAGCGGATCTCCACAGTGGTGCCCGGGCGGATCAGGGTCGGCAGGCGGATCGCATCCCAGTTGGCGAGGCGGATGCAGCCGTGGCTGCGGGCGCGGCCGATGGTTTCCGGATTCGGGGTGCCGTGAAGGCCGATTCCCGGCTTGCTGAGTCCGCACCAGAAGATTCCCACCGGGCTGTTAGGTCCGGGCGGGATGTTCAGGGATTCGGAGTCGGCACTGCGTTTGCCGGTGTCCAGAAGCTGCTGGTCATAGCGCCAGTAGGGGAGTTCCACGGAGTTCCTGACCTGCCAGGTGCCGAACTTGATGAACTTCGGCTGGCCGGGAGTGATCGGGAACGACGCGATGAGGCCCCTGTTAGGACGCGCGACGTGGGTCACCGTGGTGGCGCCAGGTTCCGCGACGACGAGTGCGGCCGGGGCGGCCTCGAAGATCCTCACCTGGTTGAGCTTCGTATCGACCACGGCATGGCGCTGGCTCATCGCGTCGTCTGCCTTGTAGCCGGCGCCGGTCACGTTCTCGACGTAGAAGGGTGTCACATTGGGCACGATGAGGGTGTCCCGCGGCTTCAGATTGTTGATCTTCGATGCGCCGTTGAGTTCCACCAGATAAGGCACGTCGCAGTGGTAGCGCTCCGACATGAACTCGGCGGTGCTGCGATAGCTCATGCGCTTCCGCTTCGCCTGCAGGGAAACTTTCGTCGGCAGCGTGGGATCGACCCAGTCCTTCACGACCTCCGGCACCACGGCGGTGGCGTGTGGATTCGGCACGGCCTTGCGTGCCGCGGTGTTCACAGCGACCCAGTCCTCGAGAGGATAGCCATTCACCTCGTTCCAGGATTGCACCGCCAAGTCCGTGAATTGCCCGGGCTTGCCGTCGATCACGCCCGGGCCGAATTTCGCCTCATCCAGGAAAATTTGCAGGCGCACCGCGTCTTCGGTCGAGCGCGCGGGCTTCACCTCCAGCGGGGTGGAGGAGGGGCCTCCCGCGAGCGGCGTGGCGGGCGGGGGGAGCGGCTTCGGCGCCGGGGCTGCCGGGGGAACGGCAGGGGCGGGAGCCGCCGGGATCACCGGCTGGCCTTCGCCCGCAGGGATCTTGGAATTAAGGTCCTCATCGCCCCCCAGCGGCAGGGCCTTCAGGACCGGCCTGCCCATCACTTTCACCGCAGGCGGAGCGACCGGGGTGGCTGGTACGGTGGTCGCCGGGGGCGGCGGGCTTGCCGGTGCTTGCTGGCCATTGGCAAGGAGGCTTGCGGCGAGAAATACGGTCAATACGTGGCGGAGCATGGAAATGGGTCGTCGGTGAACAAACAAAAATTACGCGGGCACGGCGGCGAATGCTTCAAGCCGCCCGGCGATGGCCGCCGGAACGACCGCGCACACGAGGATATCATCGCCCTCGTATTCCGTCGAGAGCACCTTTGCCTCGCGGTGCAAGAGGCTCACCAGATCCGCCCGTTGCTGGGGAATCCGGTATTCCTTCCGCCGCACGCGGTCGGCCAGCACCCGCGAGCAGGCCTTCAAAAGATCTTCCATTCCCAGGCCGTGGGCCGCGGAAATGTGGAGCGCGTCCGGAAATCTCCGTCCCAGAGTGGCCAAATCCTCCGGATCGGTCACCCGGTCGATCTTGTTGAGCACGACGATCATCTCCTTGTCGTCCGCGCCGAGTTCCTTGAGCACCTCAAGGGTGGTCTTGAAAAAGGTCTCCGCTTCCGGGGCGGTCGCATCTACCACGTGGATGAGGAAATCCGCCAAGGCGGCCTCTTCGAGTGTCGCCTTGAAGGCTTCCACCAGGCGGTGGGGAAGGTTCCGCACGAAACCGACGGTGTCGGTGATCAGGAGCGGTTGTCCGTCCGGCAGTTCGATCCGGCGGGTGGTGGTGTCCAGGGTGGCGAAGAGCATGTCTTTCGCCATCACATCGGCACCGCTCAATTTGTTCAAAAGGGTGGATTTCCCGGAGTTGGTGTAGCCGACGATGGCGCCATGAGGGGTTTCCTGCTTCTCGCGTTCCTTGCGCTGGGTCTTGCGCTGCTTCCGCACGACCTCCAGCTCGCGCTTCGCGCGGTCGATGATCAAGTGGGCCAGCCGGCGGTCCACCTCGATCTGCTTTTCACCCATGCCCCGCGAGGCACCGCCGCTGGCACCGCCACCGGAACCGGCGGACTCACGGTCAAGGTGTCCCCACATCCGGGCCAGGCGGGGCAGCGCGTATTGCATCCGCGCCAATTCCACCTGCAGGCGGGCCTCCCGCGTCTGCGCCCGCTTCGCGAAAATATCCAGGATGACCTCCTCGCGGTCGATCACGCAGAGGTCCGCGAGCCGTTCCCATTCGCGCTGTTGCGAGGGAGCCAAGCCGTTGTCGATCACGATCACGTCGCACTCATGGGCCTTGGCCAGCGCGACCATTTCGGCGGCCTTGCCGGTGCCGCAGAGGAACTTCTTGTGCATTTCCCGGTTCTTCGAGAGGACGCATTCCGCCACCTCGATCCCCAGGGTTTTCACCAGTTCATTCAGCTCTTCCAGCAAGGAACCGGCCTCATCGGCCTCCCGCGAATCAAAGTAAAAGCGCACCAGCAAAGCGCGCTCGACCGCATCGGGCTTTAGTCTGACTTCGAACATCCGGCGCTGAGGTAGCACCGTTCCGCCGCCCCGGCCATGGGAAATTTCCCGGATCTTCTCACACCAGCTCCCGGAAAGGCCCCCGGAAAGTGGTAAAACCACGGATTGCCCGATCCCGCCGGGACGTCCGCGTCCCGGTGGGAACGGGGCACCTGGCGCGGCCAGCGCGGGCCGCCCGGTGCTTGTTAGGTTTGTTAGAAGACCAGGATCCAGAGCGCGGCTCCGGCCAGCGCGAATCCCAGAACGACCAGTTGCTTTTGAATTTCGATGCCTTGCATGTGTGTTACCCCCTTCTGATTGGTTGCCGCGAGGCGTGGGACCCGCCCGCCTGGAGACTGACTTCGCAGCCTCACCCGCGTTCCGGCCCCACGCCCTCACCGGTGCGTGATGTTTTGTGTGTGGTGTGTGTGGCGGAACGGGCAATGGAGGAATCCGGGAAACCCCGGACTCGACACCGCGGCCTGCCCCGCGATCGGGTAAAATGCATGTGGCATGCCACCGGGTGAAGCCAAGATGGTTTCGCCATGCCGTGCGCTCATCCGGCGGCGGAGTTGGGGTGATTCCGTTCATGGAGGTCAGTCAGCGGTCATCGGTCATTGGTCATTGGTCAGCGGTCAGCGGTCAGCGGTCATTGGTCAGCGGTCATTGGTCAGCGGTCAGCGATCATTGGTCAGCGGGGAAGATGGGATTGGTCAGGCGGGGAGGGCGGTGGGGAAGTGGGCGGTGTTGGCGGTGTTGGCGGTGTTG
>CAXTTX010000198.1:0-9629 GCA_964247045.1 uncultured Verrucomicrobiales bacterium
CCAGCAGCCCCAGCCGTGCCATCCAGATCCCGGCCCCGTGGAGGAAATGGTGCAGGAACTCCGCGTATTCGTTGAAGGCCTCCCGGCCGACGAACATCAGCAGGTTTCCGGAAAGATGGCCTGCGAGGAAACCGACGAGAACCACGCCGGTGACGGCGACGACGAGCTTTTTGCCAATGGAGGAGGACCAAAAAGTGTCGAGGCAGCGGGTGATGGCGTTCATGGTGCTGGAAAATGGGGTGGCGGCGACCGGTCCCCGGCGAGGAAATAGACACTGGAAGTGGGGTTTTCAAGGGGAACTCCGCACGGAATGCAATCGGGGCGGAAAAAACTCTCCAAGCGACGTGTTTCCAGAGGTTTTTGGCGATCACACGGCAAAAAGTTGGCCCGCCGCCTGCTAAGGTGTAGCAATACAACCCATGGAAATGTTCAAGGGCTACGATCCTGGCAAATTTTACGACGAAATGTTCAATCCGGACGGTGGCGTGAGGGCCTCGTGCGCACCCCTTCTGGACCGCTTCCAGAGGCTGGAGGACAAGGATTTCCTGGCCCGCAAGGCGAACTCCGAGCTGTATTTCCTCAAGCAGGGAATCACCTTCAACGTTTACCACGACAATCAGGGCACCGAGCGGATTTTCCCCTTCGATCCCATCCCGCGCGTCATGCCCGCCCACGAGTGGGAGCACATCGAGGCCGGCCTCACCCAGCGCATCGTCGCGCTCAACCTTTTCCTGCACGACATCTACCATGACCAGCAGATCCTGAAGGACGAGGTCATCCCGCGCTTCTACATCGAGCAGGCGAAACACTACCGCCCGGAGTTCCGCGGCGTGGACGTGGCGGAGAACATTTACATCCACATCTGCGGCAGCGACCTGATCCGCGGAGCCGACGGGGTCTTCTACGTCCTTGAGGACAACGGCCGCTGCCCGTCCGGAGCCTCCTATCTGTTGGAGAACCGCAACGCGCTGAAGCGGGCCTTCCCCGGCATTTTCGAATCCCTCGGCGTCCGCCCCGTGGATTCCTATCCGCGGGACCTGCTGAACATGCTGCACCACATCTCGCCCCGCAGCACGAGCGACCCGGTCTGCGTGCTGCTCACGCCCGGCTGCCACAATAGCGCCTACTTCGAGCACTGCTACCTTGCCCGGGAAATGGGCATCGACATTGTCGAGGGCAAGGACCTCGTGGTCGTCGACAATTTCGTCTACATGCGGACCACCCGCGGCCTCCTGCGCGTGGACGTGATCTACCGCCGCATCGACGACGATTTCATCGACCCCGTCGTCTTCCGGAAGGACTCGGTCCTCGGCGTCCCCGGCCTGATGAATTCCTACCGCGCCGGCAATGTCTCCCTCGCCAATGCCGTCGGCACCGGCGTCGCGGACGACAAGGTGACCTACTACTTCGTCCCGAAAATGATCCAGTATTACCTGGGTCAGGAGCCGATCCTCCCGAACGTCCCCACCTACCTCGCCTCCGAGGAAAAGGACCGCAAATTCATCCTCGACCACCTCCCGGAGCTGGTCGTGAAGGCCGCGAACGAGTCCGGCGGCTACGGCATGCTCATGGGCCCCTCCGCCAAAAAGGAGGAAATCGAGAAATTCCGCGAACTCATCATCGCCGATCCCCGCAACTACGTCGCCCAGCCGGTCATCTCCCTCTCGCGCTCGCCCACTTGGTGCGATGGCACCATGGAAGGCCGCCACATCGACCTGCGGCCCTACATCATCTATGGGAAGGACGTGAAAATCGTACCCGGCGGACTGACGCGGGTGGCGCTCACCAAGGATTCTCTCGTAGTAAACTCTTCCCAAGGAGGCGGGAGCAAGGATACTTGGGTGCTCCGCCAATAATTCGTCATGCTGTCACGTGTAGCCAATACTTTGTACTGGATGGTCCGCTATGTGGAGCGGGCCGACAATCTCGCCCGTCTCATCGAGGTCAACCAGCAGCTCCTGCTGGACTTCGAGCGTCTGGACAGTGATCGCCTCCGGGGCTTCTGGCAGCCGATCATCCTCAGCACCGGCGAGGAGGAAGCCTTCAGCAAACTCTATGAAGAGGCTGGCAGCCACGAGGTCATCCGCTATTTGACGGACGATCCGCGGAACCCCAGCAGCATCACCTCATGCATCGCACTGGCCCGGGAAAACGCCCGCACCGTGCGCGATCAGCTTTCCGACGAACTCTGGGAGGAACTGAACTCGCTCTACCTGTTCTCCCGCTCGGACGAGGCCTCGCGCCTCATCGATTCCGATCCATCGCGTTACTACGAGAACATCCGCCGCGCGGCAGTGACTTTCCTCGGCATCGCGGCCTCCACCACCACCCGGAACGAGGCGTGGGAATTCATGGACCTCGGCCGCCATTTGGAGCGGGCGGACAAGACCACCCGTTTCCTCGATGTCTCCAGCTACCTGCCGCCCGGTGAAGAGGGTGGGGAGGCCATCTCGCCCGGAGTCCTCCACTGGACCGCCACCCTGCGTTCCTGCGGAGCCATGGGTGCCTTCCGCGCCATGCAGCGTGAGATCACGGCCAAAACCGTCGTGGATTTCCTCATCTTCTCGCGGGATTTCCCCCGTTCCGTCCGCTACTGCATCGAGCGCGTGGACATCAGCCTCCACCGCATTTCCGGCACCGAGCGCGGTGCCTTTTCGAATGAAGCGGAACGCGAGGCCGGCCGCCTTCTCTGCGGCCTGAACTACGGCTCCGTGGACGAGGTCTTCAAGGTCGGACTCCACGACTACCTCGATAGCCTCCAGGAAAAATTCAACCACATCGGCGCGGAGATCTTCGAAACCTACGTGCTGATGCCAGAGCGGGTGCAGAGCAGCCCCATCGTCAAGGCTCCCACCTTCTCCGACGTGGCGAAATGGCAGATGGAACAACAGCAGCAGTGAACGGGGAGGAAAGCCCGGGACAACCGTCCGTGGGCATGAAGCTCTCGGTCCTGCACCGCACGGTCTTCATCTACGCTTCCGCCGCCACGCAGAGTGTGAACACCCTGCACCTCGAGCCGCGCACCTTTCCCTATCAGAAGACCCTCAGCGCCTTCATCCGCATCCTGCCCGCCACCCGCGTGCGCCGGTTCACGGACCTGTTCCAGAACATCACCCACCACTTCGAGCTTCCCACCCCCCACTGGCAGCTTGAGATCGAGAGCCGCATCAAGGTCCACAACCTGCCGCTCGACATCTCCGAAGCCAGCCGCCGGGCCATGAAGGATGGTTACAACGACCCATCGGTCCGTGAGCAAACCTGGCAATACATGCAGGAAAGCCGCTGGGTTTCCAAAAGCCCGGAAGTTTGGCGCGCCGCCGTGGACGTCACCTCGCCGCTCATCTCCATCTACGACCAGACCCTGGCCCTCATGCAGTGGATCCACCGCGAGTTCCGCTACGAACCCGGCTCCACCAGCGCCAGCACCCACCTTGACGAGGCATTCCAGATGCGCCGCGGCGTCTGCCAGGATTTCACCCACGTCATGCTCGGCCTCTGCCGCTCCGTCGTCCTCCCCGCCCGCTACGCCTCCGGCTACCTCTACAACGGCCCCCGCGACACCCTCGTCGGCGCCCAGGCCTCCCACGCCTGGGCCGAAATCTATCTCCCCGGCGCCGGCTGGATCGGCTTCGATCCCACCAACAACACCCTCGCCGACGAACGCTACGTCAAGATCTCCGTCGGCCGCGACTACGACGACGTCGCCCCCGTCCGCGGCAACTACCATGGCACCGGCCAATGCCGCATGGAAATCGAGGTCGAGGTCGAGAAGGTGGGTTGATGAAACCCCCACAGGGCGATCTTTCTTAAAGCCGGTAGGGCAATGGGAGCGAGGAGGACATGGCGGTCCTGGCTCCCCTGAAACCTGACCGCAAACCGGCCCGGTCCGCCGTGGTTCCGGCAGACATGTCACGCGGCCGCAAACCACAATCGGTATTCGTTCGCTGGATGGCGTTTTACTGAGATGGGACTCGTGAGGAACGTGGTGCCCTGACGGAGGGGGACACTCTTGTCCCCCATTGTTGCCGCGATACCAAACCTCTAAGCCGGGAAAATAAGGAATCGGAACGATGAAAATGCATGTTAGATTCGAGATTACCTCGTACCCACCAGACGTTTTATACTCACCGAAACACCCTTCTCAAGAACCCCGGAACACACAGATAGACAAAAAATCCACCAACCAATACCAGTCCTTCGCTCGCCAGCATGGCTATGGAACCCGCCGCGCCTCCCGACCCTCCCGTCACGACCGCAACCAAGCATCCCAAGATCGCGGTCACCGCGAAAACTCCCGTTAGTATTCCGGTCACCCACATCCAGCGCCGGAAATTGAACCGCTCGGCAAGCAAACCCAGCGGCAAAAACAAGAAGACACTCACGGTGCCCCCGAAGGCCGCGCTCAAAATCGGAACGATGATCACATTCAGTGGTCCCCCCGGATCGCCGGACCAAATCACCATTCCCGCGTAAATGAGAATCGGAACAGCCCCGAGGACGCAGCTGCTCACGAACAGTGCGGCTCCATGCCTGCCAATACGCCTTGCGGTTGATCCGGTCATTTGGACGGCTTAAACCAGCGGGGTTGTCGATCTGAAATCACTCCTAACCCATCGTGCTGATCAAGGTGGACCCCGCACGCCCGGCCATGATCACCATCCAAAACACGATGGAAACAAACAGCGCAAGTCCGCTCACCAGAGTCCACCGCTTGGTGAACCAATTCTCATGCCGCTCCATCCAGATCGTCGCCCCTGCCCAAACCAGTGGAATAACAATCAACATGAAACCCCAGTTGCGGACAAATAGATAGAGAAGCGGGAGCTCCTGGAACCGGTCCGGATAGCCCATCGTCTTGAGAGTCACTCCCACCATGAACGATCCAAAAACAATCGCCCCCGCCTGAAGCAGGGTCAGGATGGTTTGCATCCGGTATTCGTTCAGGGAGTGCATGGGTACCCAAGGATTGCGCTGCGACGAAGGCTGATGCCCGTTCGCAACGACTTTGGCTATCACCAAGGCGGAAAATTTGCAATGCAGATCGGGCTAGGACAACGGGGTAGGGGGCTCGTCACTCTTGTCCCCATCCTGTTCCAGCCCTCTCCCTAACGATTCTTGACGTCATGAACAAAAAGTGTTCATATGAACTCATGACAACTACAGTCGAGTCGTCCTACGGTTTGTCGAATTGCCCGGTCGGCGGGGGAGTGGAAGCAGTTTTTGTCTTCCGTTGGTATCTCGCCAAGGGAATCCAGAAGTTCCAACCCCTCGAGCCACGGGAAATCGGGCGCGATCCGTTCAACCCCCGGACCTTCCGGAAGGACCTGCCGGTCCATGAATTCCAAAAGATGACCCTGCCCAATGACTGGTCACCCGAAGGTGAATCGGAGGTGTGGGTCAGGATCGAGTGAAGCACTCCCGCCGCAGTATCGGACTGGCGACGATTTCCAAGTTCACCTGAAAGCCGTTTTGCGGCTTCCTCGTAGCAAGTTCGAATTTCGCGCCCAATCCTGCCACTCTTATCCATGTCCAAAGCCCGCTCGCTCGCCGCGGCCGCACTCTCCCTCACCGGCCTTTGCGCACCCCTCCTCGCCCAAGACGACGCCAACCCCTTCGGCCACACCGACAAGAAGCGCGCGGGTTTGATCGCCATCATCTACGATCTTAAGCAAACCCAGAAACGCCTGCCCTCCGGCGTTTCATCCGGTCAATACCCCGGCGTCATCCGCCAATTTCTCACCGCCGGCTGGGACGAGGACATCCTGAGCCGCTTCTTCCGCGTCACCCGGCCCCTCTACGCCACCCAGATCTTCATTCCTGGCATGAGCGCCGGTGCCGCCCCGCAGGCCTTCGGCGTCGCCGACCTGATCCAGCCCTCCGAGTGGATGGTCCACTACAAGGGACAAGTCTCCCCCCCACACGATGGCGTCTATCGCTTCGTCGGCTACTCCGACGACGTCCTCGCCGCCGCCGTCGATGGCAAGACCGTCCTCATCGGTTGCCGTCCAGACATGGACCTTGGCCCCGTCTGGAAATCCAAGGACTCACCGGGCGCCACCGCCTACAACGGCAACCTCGTCTACGGCGACTGGATCGAAATGCGCAAAGGCCAGCCCATCGATCTCGACGTCCTCGTCGGCGAACGTCCCGGCGGCGAATTCTGCGCCTTCCTCCTCTTTCAGCGCCAGGGCGACACCTACCCCAAGGACCCCTCCGGCTCCCTCATCCTCCCCGTCTTCCAACTCGCCCCCCAGGACGTCCCCGACAAGCAAGGCCGCCAATCCCCGCCCTTCACCATCGCCAAGGACCTTTGGGAGCTGGTCCCCTGAACCGGCGTTCTTACTCCCTAACTGCCGCCGGGAGCGATGACCTGACGGAGGGGGGGACACTCTTGTCCCCATACCATAGCACCGGTCTTTTTCTAGCATCCGGCATCCTCCCCATAAATTTTCTCACACCCCGCACTTTTTTGCCCTGCAGGTACTGAGAGATCCGACTCCGTCTGATATAACCCCGGAATGGAAACCAATCTCCCCGCCAACGACACCAACATCCCACCCCTCCTTCTCCCCTCGGCCAGCTACTCCCGACCCCATTCCCCTCAAAACAAAATCCAGAATAGTTATCATTTGTTGTCATTTGCCCCTCCCGCCCCCGACCCTCTTGGTAGCACATCCCGCCAAAAATCTGATAATCAAACCCTTGTAAAAACCCACCGCAAACCTTCGCTTCTCCCGCCCCACCTCCCAAATCGCAAAAATCGTCAAAAACAGTGCTGGAGAGTGCTGGAACAACACGGATTCTGCAAAAATGCCCCCATTTTTGACGCCAAAATGCCGCCAGCGACCGCCCATCCGGCCGTGAAGCCGGACCAACTCCCGGTTCGCCTCAACTCACTTCCCGCTCCACCCACCGCCCAGCGCCTTCGCCAGCGCGGCCAGCGTGATCCTCTGCTGCGCCTCCACCTGCGCGATCGCAAGCCGGGTCTGCAGCACCGTCCGGTCCGCATCCACCACGTCCAGGTAACCGGTCAGCCCCTTGTCGAAGCGTTCATTGGAGAGCTGTCGCGTATCCCGCGAACTCTTCAACGCCGCATCAAGGGCATTCCTGGAATTCGCCAGCCCCTTCAGATCCACCATCGCATCCTCAACTTCCCGCAGGGCAATGAGAAGCGTCTGCCGGTAGTTCGCCAGCGCCTCATCATAGCGGCTGCGCGCCGCCTGATAGTTCGCCGTGTTCGCGCCCCCATCGATGAGCGGAGCCGTCATCCCCGCACCAATCGACAGCACCCGGTTTTCCCAATCCAAAAACCGTTTCACATCCAACGACTCGAACCCAGCCCCCGCGGTCAGCGAGAAATTCGGATAGAAATTCGTTTCCGCCACTCCAATACGGGCATTCGCCGCACGAAGCTGTTGCTCGGCCGCACGGACATCCGGCCGACGGTTGAGCACTTCGGCGGGCAATCCGGCACGGATGTTCGGCATCCCGATCGGCTCCACCTTGCTCGCCACCGAGAAATCCGATGGGCGGGTCCCGCAAAGCACCGCGAGCGCGTGCTCGGCCGCTCCGCGCTGGCGCTGCACGAGCGCGAGGTCGTTCTTCGCCAGTTCCACCTCGGTATTCGCCCGGGTCGAGGAAAGTCCGTCGATCAGTCCCGCCTCCGCCTTGGAGTTCTGGATATCCAGCGCATCCCGTCGGCTGACGATGGTGTCATTCAGCACCCCTTCCTGGGCGTCGAGCCCCCGCAACAGCAGATACTGGCGGGCGACCTCCGCGGCAATGCCGAGCCGCTGGGCATCCACCAGCGCCTGGCTGGCCGCGGCCTCTGCGGAGGAGGCCTCGATGAGACGCTTGTTGCGGCCCCACAGGTCGGGATCGTAGGCGAGGTCGAAGGTGCCCCGGTAGCGCTGGCTGTCGAGATCGATGGAAACGCCCGAGGGCAGACTACCACCAACCGCATCCCGCGAGCTGCGCGAGGTTCCCGCCGAGCCATTCAAATCGAGCGTCGGAAACAACCGGGCCCGATCCACGCCCACCAGCGCGCGGGAAGTATCCAGCCGCGCCTTGGCCGCGGCGATGTCATTGTTCGCCGCCAGCGCTCGGTCAACCAGCCGGTTCAATTCCGAATCTTTGAAAAGCCTCCACCATTGGTCCGGCAGGCGGGCATTGGAAACCACTTGGCTTTCCTTCCACTTCGAGCCACCGCTGGCACCGGGCAATTGGAAGTCCGGCCCGAGCATGCAGGAGGCCAGGGCAAAGGTGGCGGGCAGGATGAGAAATTGGAGTTTCATGGCTCAGTCAAAAGCGGTCGGCAGGGATGGGTTCGCGGCGTGTTGCCAGGCGAGGTCGAGATAATGGCGTCCGGCGCGGTAGGCGCAAAGCACAGGCAGCTCGTCCGCGGAAAAAAAGCCGACATCGCTGGTTTCCAAGCTCGTGGCGAGTTCTCCACCGATGGCCCGGCAGAGGAAAACGAGCTTGTAGGCATGCTCCGGCTGGCGGGGGTGCCCTTGCTTGTCCTTGTCCCAGCAGGCGATGAGTTTCACCACCTCCACGTCGAGGCCGGATTCCTCCCGCACCTCCTTGATGGCATTTTCGGAAGGACTCACGTTGAGGTCCGCCCATCCTCCCGGCAGCGTCCATTCGCCACAGGAAGCCTCCTGAACGAGGAGGATCCGGTTCTCCGCATCAAAAACCGCCGCGCGTACGTCCACCTTCGGGGTGGCGTAGCCAAACTCCATCGGCCACTTGAACTCCGGCACCACGGCAGCTATCGGCAGGGATGCCAGCTCATGCAGCCTCTCATAGCGCTCCCGGTCGTAGGCTCCTTCCGTATAACGCAGCCCCGCCTCGGCAATGGCCTTGAGCTCACGGCTCAGCGCGATCCAATCAAGAGGCGTGGTTTCGGAAGACTGCGTCATATTTTCAAGGGCAAAACAGGCTCATTTCTTCTCCGGCGCTTCGATAAACAAATCCACCTGCTGGCCGACATAGAGCGGCATCTCCTTCGGGCGGGCGAGCGAGTAAATCACCTGAAGCACGCGCGTGTCCACCCGTTCGGTGCTCGAACCAGTCAGCGAAACCTTCGGGATCACGTAAGGCTCAATGCGGATGAACTCCAGCGGGAAGGTGATGGTCGGGTCGCCCTTGAGATAGCCATAAGCCTTCTGCCCCACCCGGATCCGGGTGGCATTCTGCTCGTCGATGTCCGCACGGACTTGGAGCCTGTCGATCTCACCGACGAGCATCGCCGGGCTCTTCGGCGACGTGGCCGCGTATTCACCGGCACGGACGTTCACTTGGATGACGCCACCATCGCGCGGCGAAAGGACGGTGAGGCGGGAAATGAGCACCTTGTTGCGCTCGAACGCGGCTTCTGCCGCGGACTGCTGGGCTCCAGCGGCGGAAAGCTGGGCTCTGGCCACCTCCACGTCGCGGCGGCGGTTGTCCAGATCCTCCTTGCTGACCGCGCGGGCGTCCCTCACGGCGTTCCATCGGAGGAGCTGCGATTCCAGTTTGGAAAGCTGCGCATCGGCCACCCCGATCTCGCCTTGGGCAATCTCCAACTGCGCCCTGATGGAGAACCGCTCGGCCACGCCCTCCAGGGACGCGAACACTCCGGGCTCGGT
>CAXTTX010000199.1:0-9627 GCA_964247045.1 uncultured Verrucomicrobiales bacterium
AGGCACCATGCGGGATTGTGGCGAGACCTTCGGACAAGCCAACCTTGGCGCCGGTGCAATACTGTTTGATCCTTTTGAAATCCTCGCCGAGCAAGGGATGGATCTCCGCCCATTCCGCGTCGTCCAGCATGGGGACGGGGATCTTGCAACGCCAGCAATGGTAGGTTTTGGCCATGAAGGTGACGCGGGAAACCATCCGGGATAAGGGCGGGCGGGTCCAGCAACATTGGCTGGCGGTTGCTGGAGATCAGTCCCACCCGATCCTCTCTTTTCTGGACAGCCCATCCCCCCGGCTCCAGACTGGGGCGACCCGATGCGAATTTCCGACCGTTACATAGGCCGCCAGGTGTTCTGGGGGACCTTGTACGCCGTGGTGGTGCTGGGCCTGGTGCTGGTGCTGGGGAATCTTTTCAAGGAGATCCGCCCGCTGCTGGTGGACCAGAAGGCGCCGCTGGAGCTGGTGGTGCGCTTCGTCATCAGCGTGCTGCCCCTTTCGCTGATGTTCACCATTCCCTGGGGCTTCCTCTCGGCGGTCCTGCTGGTGTTCGGGAAATTGTCGTCGAACCAGGAGATCACCAGCTTCCGGGTGGCGGGGGTGAGCCTCGTGCGGCTGGCGATGCCGGTCTTCGTGCTCGGAGCGCTATTTTCCGGCCTGAGCCTATGGCTGAATTTGAACGTGGTGCCCCACTCGAAGGCGACGGTGCTGCAACTGATCTTCGACCAGGCGTCCCGCGATCCCAATTCCCTGCTGAAGCCCGGCGTGGTGCAGGGGAAATTCCGGGACAGCAGCCTCAAGCTGATGGTGGAGGGCAAGCAGGACGAGTGGCTGGAGGGCCTCCACATCTACGCCAAGCAGGCAGGAAAGGACGGCTCCGAGGACAGTGTCTACATCCATGCCGCGCGGGCGGCCCCCAGCGTGGACATGGCCAACGGCAAACTCACCCTCAAGCTCCAGGATGCCTATATCGAGCAGCGCGACCCGCAAGGGAACATCCAGCCTGTCTTCGGCGTCGAGGCCGAGCCGGTGGTCATCGACCTGAAAAGCAAGCGCGACAAGGGACTCAAGGCCACCTCGATGACCAATGAGGAAATCCTGCACGAGATCGACGTCAATACCGACATCCCCGCCGCGAAGAAGGTGAGCATGCGCTCGGAAATCACCAAGCGCTACTCGTTCTCGATGGCCTGCCTGTCCTTCGCCTTCATCGCCGTGCCGCTGGGCCTGCAAAGCCGCCGTCGCGATACCTCGGGCGGTCTGATCCTCAGCCTGCTCATTGGCGCGGGCTATTTCCTGATCACCATCCTGGCGGATGAGTTCAAGTCGGACACCGGGGCGACCTTCGTGCTCTGGCTGCCGAACATCGCCTGTGTTTTGTTAGGTTTAATTCTTTTCCGCAGGGCCCGCTTCAAGTAACATGGGGTAATAGCCATGAATCCCTTCCGCGCGCTCAGGAAAATCCCGCGGCACATCCGCGGCTTTTTCGCGGGCGGGCGGATCCAGGCCGCGCCCTTCATGCAGGATCTGCGGCATTATAAACTGGGCGACCTGCGGGCGGACGCGCGCGCCGCGGCAAACGTGGCCATCCTGGCCATCGCGCAGGGGCTGGCCTTCGCCGCCATCGCCGGGCTGCCGGTGGTGTATGGTATCATCAGCACCGCCGTGGCGGCCTTCGTGGCACCGCTTTTCGCCGGGTCCCGCCACACGGTGATGGGGCCGACGAACGCGACGGCCTTCATGCTGTTTAGCTTTTTCTCGACGAATCCCGCGCTGATCGGCCGCTGGAGCGAGATGATCCCGCTGCTGGTGCTGATGGTCGGCCTCATGGCGACCACGGCGGCTTATTTCCGCGTCGCGGACCTTTTGCAATACGTCTCGCGCAGCGTGCTCGTCGGCTACATGACAGGCGCCGCGGTGCTGATCATCGCCAACCAGCTCAAGCCGGTGCTGGGCCTGGATTCCTGGCTGCACGGCAACGCGTCCTCCACCTTCGTCGGCCTGCTGGTGGAGATGGGGAAGAATTTGCACCACACGCACTGGGTCTCGCTGGTGACAGGCGCGGGCACGCTGGTGGTTTTCTATCTCGTAAGGAAGTGGCGGCCATCGTGGCCTGCCTTTGCCATCGCTCTGGTCGTTTCCTCCGCGAGCTTCGGCACCATGATCCGTTTTGAATACGGCCCCTTCCAGGGTGAGGAAACCTTCCGCACTTTCCGCCTGGAGGACCTGATGTTGAAATTCCCAAACGTCTTCCGCGAGGGCATCTTCGCGGACATCTCGGTGCTGTTAGGCATCGCCTTCGCGGTCGCTTTCCTCGCCTGTCTGGAAAACTCGATGATGTCGAAAACCCTTGCCGCCAAGACCGGCGACCGACCGGACGTGAACCAGGACACGCTCTCCGTGGGCATGGCGAACCTCGCCTCCGCCATCGCCGGCGGCATGCCCGCCTCCGGCTCGCTCACGCGCTCGATGCTCAACTACGAGTCCGGCGCGCGCACGCGCTTCGCCTCGCTGATTTCCGGCGTCTACACGATGATCGCCGCGGTGCTCATCGCCTCCTCGGTGAACTGGGGCGTGCCGCTCATCGACTACGTGCCAAAGGCGGCGCTCGCCGCGCTGGTCATCGCGCTCTCGTTCTCGCTCTTTCATCCCCACAACATCCGCGTCTGCCTGCGCTCCACCACGGACGACGCGGCGGTGCTCATCATCACCTTCGTCTGCACGCTGCTGGCCCCGCTGAATGTCGCCATCTTCATCGGCGTGGCACTTTCCATCACCCTCTTCCTGCGCAAGGCGAGCAAGCCGCACCTCATCGAGTATGAATTCAGCGAGGCCGGCGAACTCCGCGAAATGGGCGAGAAACGCCAGCGGCCGATTCCCTCCATCTCCATCGTCCATGTCGAGGGCGACCTGTTTTTCGGCGCGGCCGAGTTGTTCCGCACGCAGATCCAGCGCACCGTCTCGGATCCCGCCATCCAGGTGATCATCCTGCGTTTGAAGAACGCCCGCCATCTGGATGCCACCAGCGTTCTCGCGTTGGAAGATCTCATCAAGTTCATGCGCGTCCACGGCCGCCACCTCATCGTCTCCGGCGCGACCAAGGAGGTTTACCGGGTCCTGAAACACTCCGGCATCCTGAAGACCTTGCAGGACGGCTGCGACCGCAGGGCGGGGGAGAGCAACATCTTCCTCACCAACCCGCGCAACCCGAACCTCTCCACCCGCGCCGCGCTCAAGCGCGCCCAGCAGCTGCTAGGCACCGACAAGGCGGACATCCGCATTTTTTACGATCCCAACAAACAAACGACCCCTGCCTGAGGCATTCCATGGGCAACGCGGGCAAGCCGTCCGTGATTGATTCGATTCTTCATTCAATTTTCATCTGCCGTTCACGCAAACTCTCCCTCTTGCGTCTTACCGTCTTAAGTCTTACGTCTTCCTATGAAACGCGCGATCATCCTCCTGGCATTTCTCCTTTCCCTCGTCGCGCTCGGCGCGTGGTGGTTCTCCGACAAACAGGTCCTCAAGCGCCGGGCGAACTCGCTGATGACCACCCTCACCATGGACGCCGGCACCGGCAAGACCACCCGCCACCTCGGCGCGTATTCGCTCAATGGCATCCTCGCACCGCGTGTCGAGCTGGAGACGCCCACCATCAAGGAGGCCAACGGCTCCTTCGAGCGTGAGGAACTGGAGTCCGCCTATTCCTGGCTCTGCGATGCCGCGAAGCAAACCCGCTTCGAGGTGGTGAAATTCGAATCCATCACCGTCACCGGTGTGGAGGCGGAAATGAAGCTCCGCCTGAATGGCAACGTCGAGTTACCCACCTACAAGCCCGCGGAGGGCGAATATGATGTCACCTTCCAGTGGAAGAAATGGGAAGACGGCTGGCGCCTCCAGAAGGCGGTGTGGGACAAATAAGCTGTAGCGGCGGTCGATGATTGGGGACCTGCCTCCTTCATCTTCGATTGTCGCTGGTTGATGGCCGAACGTCTATCAGGCAATCCATGGGTAGGGCGGGACTGGCCCGGTCAGCCGTGGCTGGAGGAGGGGGTGGCAAAAACGAAATCGCTCCGCTTGCTGCCGGGTTCCCCGTTCACCGGATGGTTTACAAACCGCCCCGTTCTGCTAAAGAGGAAGCCAAGTCCCCCCACGATGAACCCATTCGCCCAGTTCCCCTGTGCCCTCGCCCCGCTTGCGGCTGCCGCCTTTTCGATGCAGGCCGGTGCCGCCCCTACGGTGACCATCCAGAAAGTGGCGCTTTACGGCGAGCGGCCGCCCGGTACCGCCACGGGGGTGACCTACAGCGATTTCAGTGACACTCCCACGATGAGTGATGACGGCCGCATCGGCTATCAGGCCACTCTCCTGACTGGTGGCACGGTCACCTCCGCCAACAACACCGGGATCTGGGAAGGGCCGCCCGCCGCCGTGCAACTGGTGGCCCGCGAGGGGGACCCGGCACCCGGTTGCAACGGGGCCCTTTTCAGCAGCGTCAGCTCGCCATGGGTGGACCCCACCGGCCGGTCCACCTTCCGGGGAAACATCTCCGGCAGCGGCGTGACCAGCGGACAGAATGACACCGGGATCTGGAATGGCACACCGGGTTCCCTCGCGCTTGTCATGCGCCAGAAGGATCCCGCCAACGGAGTGGCGGGCGATGCGATTTACGCGAGCCTTTCGCAGTTCCATGTCGCCCGCAGCGGTCTCGTGGCTTTCGGGGCCACTCTCAGCGGGACCAATATCGATACCAGTTACAGCCCGTCTAACAACGCTGCCGGAATTTGGACGCGGGGAGCCGGGGCGGCGGCGGGACTGGTCTTGCGCAACGGGCAGCAGGCGCCGGGCACCGGCACCGTCTTCACCGGCATGTTCCTCCAGGGCATCGGCGCGTCCGATTCCCTCTCGGTAGGCGGCACCCTGTTCAACACGACTCCCAATCTCCACGACTCGGCGACTTTTCTCGGGCCGGCCGGCGGGCTCCAGCTTATCGCCCGCGAAAATGACCCTGCCCCCGGCTGTCCTTCCAACTGGATTTCCCGAGGGCTGGGAGCCTTGCAACGCAATGATGCCGGAGCCTTTTATGCTGCCAGCTCCGCGGTGGTGGCTGGAAATACCTCGGATGTGAGGCCCCTGCTTTACTACAGCACCGGCGGAAGCAGCCTGACGCTGATTGCCAAGCAAGGCGACCTTGTCCCCGGAACCTCCGCTGAAATCTCGGACCTCGTTCCCTTGGGCACCAATAACCAAGGGACCGGCATGGGCCTGGTCCGCGCCCTTGCCTCGCCCGGCACCGATACCTTCCTCTGCCGCATCACACCCACCGGGATCGTGCCGCTGGTGCGCGAGGGAGCCCAGGCACCCGGACTCCTAACCGGCGTACTGTTTGGTGAACTCATCAGCTCCCGCTACGCAATGAACCGCAAGGGCGACCTGGTGTTTTTAAACACCCTCACCGGAACCGGAATCACGGGCACGAATGCAAACTCCCTCTGGCATCTCAGCGCCGCCGGGGAACTCACCCTGTTGGTCCGGCGCGAGACCCCGCTCCAGATTGCCCCCGGTGATACCCGCACCCCGCGGGGAATCTTCGCCAGCTCCAACCCGGGCAGCAATGCCTGGAAACCGCAAGCCCTGAACGACAACGGCCAACTCGCGGTGAATCTGACCTTCACGGACAATACCAACGGGATGTTTGTCTTCACCATTTCTGCCGCAGCACCCGCCGACTCGCTGCTGATCAAAACCATCACCCGCACGCCGGGAGCCATCACCTTCACCACCACCGGCCCCAGCGGACAGGCCATCGGTGTGCAGTATTCCGAATCCCTGCCCGGTAATCCATGGATGGACGTGGGAAATGTCACGGTGTCAGGAACCACGGGAACCTTCACCGACACGAACGCCACCCGGCTGGCGAAAACGACAGGCTTTTATCGCGCGTTTTTGCGCTGAGGAGACAGCTCCTTCTGAGATGCCGTCTGGAAAGTGTGACCGCTCGTGATGAAACGCTCGCGGTCTCAGGCCCCGACCGGGAAAGATCCGCGGACTCGTCCCGTATAGTGAAATCACAACCCATCCCTTGAAAGCCTCCATGCGTCTCTTCCTTGGCCTTACGGACATTCTCCCCGTAATAACAATGTTAGGTGCCGTGGCCACCTCCCGCGCCGCCGAACCCTCCGCTCCCGGCGGATTCACCCTCATGACCTACAACGTCTGGAAGAACTGGAGCCAGGTCGACCGTGGTTATGAAAAAGGCATCGATTCCATCCGCCGGTCCGGGTCGGATATCGTTTGTTTGCAAGAGTCTTCGGACGCGCAGGCCATGCAGGTCGCCTCGGATCTCGGTTGGTACCGCGCGGCCAGCGGCCAGGGCAGCGCCCAGATCGTCAGCCGCTATCCGATCACGGAAACCTTCCGTGCGGGCATCGCCGCCGGGGCGAGGATCCACCTCGCGCTTCCCGACGGCGTTTCCAAGGACATCGTCGTCTTCAATTGCCACCTCGATTTCCAATTCTACGGCCCCTATGCCGCCCATATTCCTGGCGCCACTTCCGAAAGCGTCCTGGCCGAGGAGAACAAGGCAAAGCGTGGCGAACAGATGACCAGCACCGCCGCTGCCATGGAAGCCTGGCTCGCGAAGGCCGATGAAATCCCGGTCTTTCTAACGGGAGATTTCAATTGCCCTTCCCACCTCGACTGGACTGCCGCCACGGCCGGGGAACACGGCGGCGTTGCCGATTTGAAATGGCCCGCCACCGTCACGCTCCAGAAGGCCGGCATGGTCGATTCCTTCCGTGGCCTTCATCCTGACGCGTCGAAGGAACCCGGCACCACCTGGTCCACCGTCCACAAGGAAGGCGAGCCGCAGGACCGCATCGACTTCATCTTCTACAAAGGCCGTGGCGTTGCCCCCCTTCGTTCCAGCCCTTGGACCACCGCCGTGGAAACCACCGTCGGCACCTGGGGTTGCCCTTTGGGCGATGTCCCCAAAAACACCTGGCCTTCCGACCACGCCGCCGTGGTGACGGTCTTCCATTTGCCTTGAATCGCGGAAATTCGCGGCTGGCTACCGGCGGTCTTGACCGGATCATCCAAGCGGCCTAGCCTAACACCATGACAATACCGGTCCTGCTAGTTGCCGCCGCCGGTATGGGTCTGGCGGCCTCCACGGTCTATCAGGAACAAAATTTTTCGATCGACTTCCCCGAGGGGTGGACGAGGGGCGCGCCACCGCCGTACGGACTCGCGCTGGTCATGTCCCCGGATGAAACGAAGGGCTTCGCAATCGGGTGCAACAAGGTTCCGGCGGACAAAATATCCGCGATGTTCGGAACAGCGATCGCCAGTCAGAAAAATGCGGCGGCCAACAGGGGGGGCACCATCTCTGGCGAGCACGACCAAGTGATCGGTGGGGTGAACTTCCGCACGTTCCTGATGACGCTGCCGGACAATAGTTCCTCGGTCGTATACGTCGGTGCTGCCGGCCAACTGGCCTATAGCATCAATGGATTCAGCACCACCTCGGTGGCGTCGGAAGATCCCGGGATCATGGCGGTGATCAACAGCTTTCGCCTGCTCGCTCCAGCGGTGTCGCCCACCGCTCCATTGTCTCAAGAGGCAGATCGCGATGGACTCCGGGAAGGCGGAGGCGGGAACTCTTCCCGCAAGGCCGCCCTGATGGCATTGGCAGCCGGGGTGGTTTTTACCGGGGTCATGAGAATCTTATGGCCCAAGTTTTTCCGCTCGCCCGGGCAGGGTTGAGCAGACGCGACCGGCAGACTGAATCGTCAAAGGCATCCGCCAAACTCCATTGGACGCCCCCGCGATCCTGCACCAAAATCCGGACAACCATGTCCGACCTCACCCTGAAAGACCGTGCCGCCGGCGCCATCATGGGCGCGTTCATCGGCGATGCCCTCGGCCTCGGCCCGCATTGGTATTACGACCTCGCCGAGCAGCACCGCGACTACGGTGAATGGATCACCGGCTACACCGACCCCCAGCCGCACCGTTACCATGGTGGCATGAAAGCGGGCCAACTTTCCCAGTCCGGTATCGTCACGGAAATGTTGCTCCGCTCCGTCGTCGATTCCCGCGGCTATGACGAGGCGGACTTCTGCCGTCGCCTCGATGAAGAACTCTTCCCCCAGCTCGACGGCACCCCCATGAACGGCCCCGGCGGCTACACCAGCCAATCCATCCGAGAGGCGTGGCGTCGCCGCGTGCAATCCGGCATGTCTTGGAAGGAAACCGGCGGCCATGCCGACACCACCGAAGCCGCCGAACGCGCGCTCGTGCTCGCCGCCTTCCATGCCGCCGATCCTGCGAAGGTCGCGCAAACCGTCGTGTCCAATTGCCTCCTCACCCAGTCCGACGAATCGATCGTCGCCATGACCACCGCCTATTGCTCGGTCCTTGCCGCCCTCGTCCGCGGCGAGAAAATGGACGCCGATATTTCCGACAAGCTGATGGGACTCGTTAAAAAAGGCGACCTCCCTTTTCACACCGTCACCAGCAGCAAGCTCCGTCCTCCCGAGCCGGGCGATGACGAAACGCCCCAGGCCGGCAACTTCGCCTCGCCGGATGCCCTCCTCACACCCGGCTACATGGCCGAAGCCGCGCACGATCCCGGCATCCGCATCGAGCCCGCGTGGAAGGTTTCCATCGTCTATGGCATGCCATGCGCCATCTATCACCAGCTTCCCGCCGCCTATTATCTCGCCGCCCGTTTTTCCGACGATTTCGAATCCGCCGTGCTGCATGCCCTCAACGGTGGCGGGCAGAACCAGGCCAGGAGCATCCTGACCGGTGCTCTCGTCGGAGCGCAGGTCGGCCTTTCGGGCATCCCGCGGCGGTTCATCGATGGTTTGGAGAAGGGCGAGGAACTAAAGGAACTCGCGCGCTCGGCGGTGGCTTGAGACGGGGGAGCGAATGAACACGAACATCGAAATGAATCGTCGTTTCCTTGTTATCGATTAACGTCGCGGGCGTGAAACAGAATGGTAATGGCAACCTGCTCCCGGCAATGGCCCTGATCTGCGTGGTTTCATTGGTCGGTTGGGGAGGATGGGTTTATCACGAAAGAACCCGGCCACGGCCCAGGAATTACGTCGAGGAGCCGAGTTTTGACCGGAAGGCCCTGGTTGAAAGAGTCCGTGGGGGTGACAAGGATGCGGCCTTTGAACTCGGAATGCTCTATGACAGGGGAGGTGTTCCGGAAGCTGCTTACCACTGGTGGTCGCTGGCCGCCAAACTGGGGAGGCGGGACCTCAAGCCGGAATTTTTGGAGTTTTACCGGGAAGGGATACCCGGACACGAGATTTTATATCCGGCAAAGCTCCTTCAGGAGAAGTAGCCAAGTGGTGACAGGCCGGAAAATTCACGGGAACGCCTTGGAGACGACGAAGGCAATCACGAGGACAACCACGAACAAAGCCATCAGGCGCAGGGCCAGTCGGGATGACGTGGTGGGGTCCTCCGGCGTGGTCAGATTTGCCCGCAGGATATAATTCTCTTCAGTTTCGCGTCTCATGGTGGGGGGATTTCTCTTGGGGGGGTGGAGAAGATCACGAATTTTGCAGAAAACGGCCATGGAATCAATCCCCGGTTCGTGAAATCGGCGTGAAGGC
>CAXTTX010000200.1:0-9595 GCA_964247045.1 uncultured Verrucomicrobiales bacterium
AATGGCTGTAGTTGAAGCTGGGCGTGATGATCGTGAAGTCCACGGCGGCCTCAGGTTGCAGGTGAAGGATAAACAATTTCCCACCCTTCGCAGATCTTTTCCGCGATCGGGGTCCGGATGCCGAAGTTGACCCACCTTGATGGGCAGAGAACCATTTGACTGGGCTTTTTGCCGATCCAGGCGGCCCACCAGGAGTAGGTGCTGTTCGCGATGATGTGGTGGCTCGCGAGACTCATGAGGTGCAGGTCCACCAGCGGATCTTCCGCGCTTTCTGGTAGATTGACGACGGTCTGGTCGGAAGCGGTGAAGTGTTCCCGGCACCAGGCCGGATCGTCGGAGAAGATATAAAACCGGGGCGAGCCGAGCCGTCCGCGCAGGCGGTTCATCGCCTCCTGATAGTAGGCATCATCACACACCGCGAACACGGGCAGCGCCGTGAAATCCCCGCGTCTCACATGAACGGCAACGGAACCGGGAGCCACGAGTTCCGCTGCAAGCTCCGCCGATGGTGGCTCGGGAAAAACCTTCTCCAGGTTGATCTCGTTCCGCAGCGTTTCCTCCATGCCCGCGAAATAGCGGGGTGACTGGAAGTATCCAAAGAGGATGCAATCGGCGGGTGCCTCGAACAGGGACGGATCGAAGGAATGATCCCCCGGATTTTCCATCACCATGGGCTTGCCGAGAAATTCCCAATGGTGCTTGCCCGTGAATTTGCGCAACGCACGGGAGCCGACGGAAAACGGGCGGGTGAATTTCGCTTTCAGCGGCAGCCGCCTGATGCATGAAACCTGGCTCCAGCCTTCCCCGTTGAACCAGGAACCATCCAGCAGCAAGGGGACGCTATGGCGTTCGGCGAGAACCCGTCCGAAGGCATATTCGAACAGGTTGTTGCCCAGCCTTCCGAGCATCACCGTCCGGATCATGAAACGTGGCGGTGAGCGTTTTCTCGCTTCTCCAGCGTTTCGCGGAACGCGTGCATCATTTTTTCCGCCACCGAGTCGGCGGAATAATGCCGCCTCAGGACGAGGCCGCATTCGCGGATTTCCACGGGCGACATGGCAAGCACTTCCTGCAGGGCGGTGAGGAGGCTGCCGCGGTCATTGAGCGAGAACCGGCCCTTGTCAGTGGCCACACCCAGGATCTCTTCCACGGAAGTACCCTTCACGTGGCAGACCGGAGTGCCGAGGTAGTAGGCCTCGATCGCCGGCAGTCCGAAGCCCTCGATCTCGGAGGGGAGGATCAGTGCCTTGGCCGCCATAAGGGTCGTCTGCAGGTCAATATCCTTGAGGAAAGGGCGCGAGATGACGTGAGCCGAGTTTTCGATCAGCGCGTGAATCCCCGGAGGCAGCGCGCCGATGAGATGCAACGGCGGCAGATCCTGCTCGCCGGCGAAGGCCAGCCACCAGTTGACCAGTTGGGCAGTGCGCTTGTGTGGTTCGGTGGAGGCAAGGTGGATCACGTAGTGATCCTTCGGTGCCTCCAGGGGCTGCGGAAGGGATTCATAGAGGCAGGGCTCGTAGGTGACGGTGATTTCCTTGGGCGGAATTTCATACCGCTTCATGAAATCCAAGATCTGCCGCTTGGAGCACTGGGAGACGGTCAGGATGCAGTCCGCGGACTCCAGCGTGTGCTTGAGCATGCGGGCCCAATAGGAGTACTCCGCGTTCTTCCGCCATGAAGGATAATGGTCCCGGTAGTATTGGATGATGGTGTCGTGAATGGTGATGACCGAAGGCCGGCAAAGCTGGTTGGTCATAGGCAGGAAGCCCTTCGGATAGTACCAGATGTCCGGGCTGTATCGCAGCCGGGCGGCCAGCGGATGAAGGTGATCGACAAGCAACCGTGAGATTTTTCCCCGGGTCTGCAAGGGGAGGATCAGGCGGGAGTGAATGTTTGCGGGGCCCTTTTGTGAACTGCTGGAGGCGATGACCTGGATGGTGCAGTCCTCCCGGTCGCCCAATTCGGAGAGGACGGTTTCCGACATGCGGGAGATGCCGAAACTGCGGTCGTGGCCCGGATTTTGGTCCGCCAGATAGGCCACCAGTTCGATGGGCTTGGGGGACCTTGCATTTGCGGGAGTCCGCGGCACCGCGGGCGCGGCCGCGGGTCCGGCGGGGAGAACGCCCGCATGCGCGGGATTCTTCTTTGCGGAGATGGTTTCCCGCAGGATGCCTTCCATGCGCCGGAGCCATTCGCCAGCATCCGAGTTTGCCTTGAGCCATGTCTGGCCCCGGGCTCCGAGTTGCCGCGTCCGTTCCGGATTGGAAAAGGCTTCCAGAATCTGCGAGGTGAGGGCTTCCACGTCGCCCGGCGCGTGAAGCCAGCCGGTCGCACCGTGTTCGACGGTTTCTTCCAAACCGCCGGAACGGGCCGCCAGCACGGGCCGACCGTATTGGTAGGACTCGTAAACCACCAGGCCCAGCGGCTCCCACCAGACGGAGGGCACCACCAGGGCCCATGCCTCGGCGAAGAGCTTGCGTTTCATGGCGGCGTCCGCGTAGCCGACAAAATACGCGCTTTTCAAGCCAGCGCATTGTTCCTCGACCCAAGGGACCAGAGGGCCGCCGCCGGCAATGAGCAGCTTGCCACGCGCGCCGGATTGTTCCACGCGCCGCCAAGCGTCGATCAGGACGCGGATTCCTTTTTCCTCCGAGATCCGGCCGAGAAACAACAGCGCCGGCCCGTCGCCCTCGGGGGCAGGAGGCTGGTCCACGCCGGTATCCACCCAGGGGTGGCGCAGTGTGTCCATTTTTTCCCGCGGCACCCCGCCGTTTGCCATGGCTTTGGCCATGAACTCGGAAATCATGATCCACCGGTCGATGCCCTGCCAGATCCCCGCGAGGTGGGAATACCACAAGGCCAAGGCATACCAACCCGTGCGCATGACGGAGTTTTGCCACGCGCCGTGGATGATTTCCTGAAGGTAGTTCAGGTGGAAGCCGCCTTCCGCCAGCCGGCCGTCCGCCCAGCAGTAGCCGTTCACGGAGTAGGGGCGGAAGTTGTGGACGTAGTAGGCGACGGGGATGCCCCGCTTCTCCAGCCAGCGGTAAACGGCATAGGAGCCCGCGGGCATGATGTTGTGGGAGAGCACCACGTCCGGCCGGAAGGTTTCGACCATCTTTTCGAGGTCTTCCAGCGAGCGCGCGTTGTAGAAAAAGGAAGTGAGCGCGGAGACGGCTCCGAGGGGCTTGTCCAGCAGCGAGTCCAGATCGAACAGGCACGTTTCGACCTCGTGGTTCTTGCCGAGTAGCTCACCGGCAAGATTGACGATGAATTCCTCTCCACCGCGTTCGCGGTAAGGGGCCCAGAGCTGCAGGATTTTCAAGCGGGGTTTTCCGAGAGGAGGGGTGGAGTTCAGTGCCAGCGCCCGTGGAGCTTCTTCCGCCGCGCCACCCTGCGCAACTGGTAAATCTTGCGCATCACCTTCAGGATAGCGCCGTTAGCGAGCCACCGGGGCATCTCCCGCAAGGACAGATGCTCGCGCTGGAGCTTCAGGGCCTCATCCAGCCGGCGGCGTGTGTGGACCAGGCTGGTATTGCTGCCGTGCCAGCGGAATCCGGCGATCGCTTCCGGGATGTAGGCGAACTTGTAGTCCTCCCGCATCAGGCGAAGGTAGTATTCCCAGTCCATACAGACCCGGTATTCGATGTCCAGGAGGTGGCCGGATTCGATGATTCCACGTTTGAAGAAAGTGGAGGTGGAGGGGATGTAGCAGCCGACGAATAGCAGCATGTCCTCGTCCACGGCGTGGTCATACTTGCGGCGGATGACGCTTTTGTCCTCGTTGACGAACACGCAGTCCCCGTGGACGACGTCCGCATCCGGATGGCTTGCGATGAAGGAGACCACTTTTTCCAGCGCGCCGGGCAGCAGATAGTCGTCGCAATTAAGCCACATGAGCCAGTCTCCGGTGGCCTGCAGGAAGCCTTTGTTGATGCCATCGCTCATACCCTTGTCCTTCTCGCTCACCCATTTCAGGTGCGGGTATTTGGCGAGGACTTCCAAGGTTTCATCCGTGGAGCCGGCATCGGTGACGATGTGCTCGAAGTCCACACCGGTCTGGCCGAGGACGCTCTCAATGCAATCAGCCAGGAAGCGGCCCTGGTTGTAGCTGGGGGTGATGATCGAGAATTTGGGCATAAGAAGCGAAGGCACCGGAGGTTCCGGTCAGTGGTATTTGGATTTCCAGATTTCGAAGCCGCGGATACGCCTCGGCTCGGGTTCCATATCATTGCGGCGGAAATCCGCGCGGTAGTCGTGTGACCGGTATTTGAGGTCGGGGCGGTTGAGGATGACCACGTCGGACACAAGGAGCGAGGGCGGGGAGGACTCCAGCACTTGCACGGCGTTGACCAAGCGGATGCCGCCCTTCAAATAGGCGTAGTAGCGCATGGCGTTCATGTCCGCCTGCCACCAGACGGTCTCGCCTTTCGCCAGGTGCTCGAGCGCGATCGCGCTGGCCTGCCGGAAATCATCGCGCTCGTGGCGTTCCGCGAGGCGGATGCCGAGAGCCGAGCAGAACCCGGCGGCGATCGCGGCAAGCGCGATGGTGCGCCCGCGGATTCCCCAGCAATTTCCTTCCAGCGCCAAGGCGATGGGAAGCAGGACGGCGGGGATCGCGGGACTCAGGTGCCGGCCGAGAACCCGGAAATCCTTCATCAGGCCCACCACGGTGAGCAACAAGACCGGGACGATGACCATGCAGGCGACGGCCACGACGGTGCGCCGGGGCGTGGTTTTCAGCCAGGTGCACACGCCGAGGAGCCATGCCGTGAAAATCACCGCGAGCGCTGGCAAGAGTACCGGCAAGAAAGGCAGCACCGATTTCACGGATCCCCTCAACTCGTCCTTGCCCGGTCCGAGGCCGAGCAAGCCGATCATTTCATAGAATCCGAAGAAGACGCTGAGGATGCTCCCGCTCTCAAGGCCCGCGGCCTGGTAGCCCTGCATCAAGGTCCAGATATAGAAACCCGCGGTGGCCATCGCGCAGATGGCCCAAGGTGAAATTTGAATCCAGAAAACCCCGCGCCGGAGCCAGTCCGGCTTCATGATGAAAACGCCCAGCCACAGGCCCGCCGCCCAAACGGCCGCGGTGAGGCTGCTGATCGACAGCAACAGGCTCGCGGCGGCGATCAGGTGGAGGCCCGCCAAGGGCTTTTCCTCCGGCGTGGTGGCCGCGCGCATCAGGCCCGCCGCGGCAAGCGAGCCGGCGGCGATCTGCATGGCATAGGGACGGAGTTCCCCGACGTAGTAGAGCACGAAGGGAGAGGTGAGGCATACCAGCGGCCACCACTTCACCCGGCGCAATGCCAGGACGGCCACCACCAGCCAAGGGAGGTTGATGGCCCTCATGACAAATTCGCCAGGACCCGCGATCTTTTCCCAAACCCACAGCAGGAACATATATGCCGGCATCTGGGTGTCGGAGCCGCCCAGGCGCAAGGTCATGAACCACCAGTCCTTGACGGATGGCAGCAGGGCTTTGAAAGCGGGGCCAGCCTCATCCATCCAGAAACTTTGCCGGCTGATGAACGCGGCTCCTACGGCCAACGCCATGAGGCCCGCGAAAATCGCGGGAAGAACCCGGCGGAGAGGGGAGGAGGGAATGGGCATGGAACGGGAGAAAACGGATTTCAGGGGAACCGTCAATGGACGACTCGCGTCATTTGAGCGGGAGCTTCCGGCAGTTGACGTTTTCCGGGACTCAGCGGACGACGGTCCGCAGTTGCAGGAAAAGCTCGATCGCCTTGGCGGCGAAGCGGGAAAGCGGCACGGAAGGCTCGCCGCCGATGCGTTCCATGAACCGGATGGGAACCGTGGCTTCCCGGATTCCCGGCTCCTGGCGCAGCAGCACCGAGAGCCCGACGTTCGCGAGGAACAAGTCCTTTGGAATTCGCCCGAAGACCTTGGCGCAGGTGTCCGTCCGCATCAGCCGGTAGGGCACGTTGGCGTCCACGCACCAGGTTCTGAAAAACACGAGCAGGAAAGTCCTGAGGATGAGGCTGGCGAGTTGGCGGTGGAAGCCGTCCTCGCGGGTCCTCTTGCCGTAGATGACGTCGAGGTCATGCCGGATGTCCCAGAAGCCCCGGAAATAAGCGGGGTCGCATTGCCCGTCCGAGTCGATTTGGAAAACAAATGGAATGTTCCGCTCCACGGCGATGCGGTAACCTTGCATGCAGGTTTGCCCGTGGCCGCGGTTCTCGCGATGAATTGTTTCCAATCGTTCTCCCAGCAACTCCTTCAGTCCCGCCAGTTTTGCGGAAGTCGAATCGGACGATCCATCGTCAACAACGAGCAAGGTGAAGGTGCCAACGGCGGAATCCAGTTCCCGGAACCATTGGTCCACGACTGTCCCGATGGATGCCTCCTCGTTGAAAACGGGCATCACGACCAGCAGATCGGGGGTGTGATTGATCATCGGGCAAATCAATGCGGCCCCGATGGTCGCGGGCCGGCAGGCAGCCGGAAGCCGGCGGGGGAACAATCATTGGCAAGAGGCCGATCAATTCACACCGAGACGCAAGAAGCGCCGGGAAGCTGGTCCCTTCGGAAAGGTCAGGCTCGCGTCGGGATTCGTGGCTTCCGAGGTAAAGGCGGGAAAATTAGAGACGGGCGTCCAGTCGATCATGTTGTCGCTCTCTTCCACGAAATAGGTTTTTCCTCCGACGGCCGACCAGCGGAGCGTGACATTCCCGGCGGCGGTGGACCATGAAGTGATTTTGAAGACGGAGTTGATGTCGTTTGGGTCGGTGCCAGCGCGGATTTCCGCATCGTAACCCTGGCCGTCATTATCCACGTCGCTGTTGTCGGGGACAAAGATGTAGTTCACGCGGGTGCTCCTGATCAATGTGATGTCCGAGGCTGAAAGAGCGGATGGAAAGATTCTCACGTCGTCGATTGCCCCGGTGAAATGGTAGTTAGAGGCGTGGTTTGAACCGCCGATGGCGGGATCGATCCCCGCGACCGTGTCGATCTCCATGGGGGAGGAATAGCTTGGATTGTCAAGGGTGCCATCGACGTAGAGGATGGCTTCGTCCACGTTCACGATCCCGTCGCTGTTCTGATCGGAGACAACGACCGCGACGTTGTGCCACTGACCGTCGTTAATTCTCCGGGAGCCGATAATACTGCCTCCGTGTACTTCGAGGCGCAGGGCGTGGTTGGTGGCGATGCCGGGGACATTGTTCAAGCGGATCGAGAATCGCTGCCCTTGCGCTGCGGTCCCGTAACTGAAGAGCGTCTGCAGTTCCGAGGTGGCGTCCGCGGAGGTTTTCACCCAACAAGTGAAGGTCCGCGGCGAGGCGCCGGTGGGAAGCACCATGCCGGGAAAGTCGATCTGGTCATCTTGGCCATCGAACTCGACACAATTCTCGAATTTGCCGGTTGCCCAGGAGGACGCCCCTCCATCGGTGCCGATCAGGCTGCCATTTGCCGGGTGGGTGGAAGCAATGGCACGGATCGATGTGCCGCTGCCCTCGTCCAAGGGGATCCACGTTTCATCGTCGAAAAGAATGTTCGCGGTAATCGAGGCAACAGCGGTCTGGGCTCCACCGGTTTCCGTATAGGAAAAAGTGTCGGAGCCCACGAAATTGGTATTGGGCTGATAGAGGACCTTGCCCGAGGAAATTTGGGCGGTTCCCGAACGGGCCGCGCTCACGGCACTGAGGGAAAGGGGATAGTTGGCGCTGTCGTTGACGAGCGGGTCGATCAGGACGGAGTTGTTCTTCTTGGTCACTACGGTGTCCGCCTGGGGTTCCAGGACTGGCGGAGGACCTTCCGTGAAAAGAGCGGATGCGGGCACGGGCGTCAGGCCTGGCGTGTCCGGGGTGGTGTAGGAAAGGCCCAGCGTGCTGGTGCCGGTGACGTGGCGGTAGTAAAGCCGGATCGGGTGCAAGCCCGCGCTGAGATACACGGGCGTCGAAGTTTGCGTGGCCGTAAAGTTGAAATCATTGTCGATCACGTTGGCCCCGTGGATCCAGAGGCTGGCGGAGCAATCGCTATTGGTCGAGAAGGTGTAGGCCCCGGCGGTGGTCGCCATGAAATAGCCGTTGAAGGCGATTCCGACATCCTTGCTCCGGGAGCGCACGGCAGTGTTGAATCCGGATGTGGTCCCGGAAGTCGCGGGTGTCAGGTCCTTGAACTCCGGCAGGCAGTTCCAGTTTCCTTCGTAAGATTGGTATTTGATACCGTTGGTGATCGGGGCGGAAACGGTGACAGCGGGCATGTTCGCGGTGTCGTAGGGGCGGGGGGCGCTGGCGTCTGGGCGGCGTGACGACACGGCGATTTCCTTCATTTTCGCCTGAAGATCCGGCCGCGAGGCGGCGATGTTGAAGCGCTGCTTGTCGTCGGAGCTCACGTCATAGATGGCGAAGGCGTCCGCGGCGCTTGAAATGACGCGGCGGACGCCCATGAAGTTTCCGATCCGGACGTTCTGCATCTGCTGCATGCCCGCGTTGCCGTGATAGGTGAAGTAGGAGCGGGTGAGATCGCCATAGTAGAATTCAAAGTAAAGGTATCCCTTGTCGCGCTGGGTCCCACTTCCGGTGAGTGACGGGAGAATGGAATTGCCGTCGGTGTAAGCGGGGCAGGGCACACTGCCAACGTCGGCGAAGGTCGCGAACCAGTCGTAGTTTGCGGAGGGATAAGTCGTGGTCAGGATGTTGGCGAGATCGTTTGTGCCCACGATGTGGCCGGGCCACCAGGCGATGGTGGGAACGCGGAGACCGCCTTCCCACATGTCGGTCTTCTTGCCTTCGAAATTCGCGAAGCCTTGGAAGAATCGCGGGTCGATCGCGAAGTCGTCGGGACCGTTGTCCGATGTGAAGACGACAAGGGTGTTGTTGTCGATCTGGAGGTCGCGAAGGGTCTGGAGAATGTCGGAGACGCCATCGTCAACGCGACGGATCATGGAAACGTGTTCCCTGGCGTACTGGGGCCAGGCGGGATTCACCGAGGGATGCTGGTTGGCGAGATTGTTGATATTCGCCGGATCGTTGGTGGTGGTGTTCACGTAGGAAGGAGCACCGGTCCATTGGATACCCCCGGCCAAGCCCTTTCCTTCCGGATAACCGGGAGTGGGTGGCATCTCGTTGTCGAAGTGAGGGGCATCGTAGGCGAGGTAGATGAAGAAGGGGCGGTCGGGATGATCGCGGTTTTCATCGACGATGGTTTTCTTGGTGTAGGCCGTCCACGCGTCGGTGGTGTAGAGATCGACGTAGGCGTTCGTAATGGGGGTGTAGTCGTCGATGATGCATGCCTTGCGGCCGGTGGTTCCGTTCTGGGGGTAGTGTTCCTGGGCGTCGTAGTGGGAGTAGTAGCCGAAGAATTTGTCAAAGCCGCGCAGCAAGGGATGGCCGGGCAGATTGACCTTGCCGGTTCCGGCCAATCCCGACTTGCCGATGTGGATGGTGCGGTATCCACCGGCTTTCAAAACCGAGGCGATGGAGTGGTTGTTAGGAAGCGCTTTGTCGAAATCCTTGTTGCGGACGTCGGCGTGGCCCTGGTGGCGGCCCTGGAGCAAGGAGGAGCGGGAAGAGGCGCAGATGGGAGCCGCGGCGTAGTGATGGGTCAGCTTGATTCCTTCGGCAGCCATGGA
>CAXTTX010000201.1:0-9561 GCA_964247045.1 uncultured Verrucomicrobiales bacterium
GGGAGGCAGTGGCAGGTTGCAAGGACGGGTGGCACTGATCACGGGTGGGGATTCTGGCATTGGCCGGGCCATTGCCGTCGCTTTCGCGCGCGAGGGCGCGAATGTGGCCATTCTTTATCTGGAGGAAGAGCAGGACGCCTTGGAAACCACCCGCCTGGTGGAAGACAAGGGCGGAAAATGCTTCGCCCTCAAGTGCGATATTTCCAAGAAGGACAAATGCGTGAAGGCGGTGGCCGCCGTCGTGCGTAAACTGGGCACACTGGATATCCTGGTGAACAATGCCGCGGAACAGCATCCCCGGGAATCCATTCTGGAAATCACCGAGGCGCAGCTCGTGCAAACCTTCCGCACGAACATCTTCTCCATGTTCTTCCTCACCGCCGCCGCCCTGCCACACCTTCGGGAGTCCAAGCATCCTGCGATCATCAACACCACGTCGGTGACGGCTTACCGTGGCAGCCCGGGTCTCCTCGACTACTCGGCAACCAAGGGCGCGATCGTGAGCTTCACCCGTTCGCTGGCTGGACAACTGGCGAAGGAAAAAATCCGGGTGAATGCCGTGGCGCCGGGACCGATCTGGACACCCTTGATCCCCGCGACATTCGATGCGAAAAAGGTGGCGGAGTTCGGCTCGGACAGTCCTTTGGGCCGCGCCGGGGAACCTTGGGAATGCGCGGAGTGCTATGTGTTTCTGGCGGGCGAGGGTGCCAACTACATGACCGGACAGGTTCTTCATCCGAACGGGGGCGAGATCGTGAACGGCTAGCCCCATCCCTTCACGGAACAAACCCATGCCCCTCTCCCTTTCCGCGGCCAACATGCGGCTGGTGTTCACCACCGACCAGATGCCGGGCTACAGGCGCCAGCGGCGCGGAAAAGGATTTTCGTTTTTGCTGCCTGACGGGAAACCCCTCGTGGACAAGGGAGAGCGGAAACGAATCCTCTCCCTGGCCGTTCCTCCGGCCTATCAGGACGTATGGATCTGCTCACTGCCGAATGGTCACCTCCAGGCCACCGGCATCGACGCACGGGGAAGGAAACAGTACCGTTACCATCCCGCTTGGCACGACCTGGCCGCGGACAAGAAATTCGGCCTCCTTCACGATTTCGCCGTCGCCCTCCCTGTGATCCGCGCGAAATACCGCGTGGAGATCGCTTCCTTGGAACTCACCCGCGAGAGGGTCATCGCGGGCGTGGTGGCATTGCTTGATCTCACTGGATATCGCATTGGCAATTCCCGCTATGCGCGGGAAAACCGGACCTACGGACTTTCCTCTTTGCTCACGCGGCACCTCAAGGAGGGGGAGGGCAGGAAGCTGGTGTTGAAATTCCGCGGCAAGGCCGGCCAGGAGCATCTGGCGGAGATCAGCAGCCCCATGCTTGCGAAACTGGTCACGGAATTGCAGGAACTGCCGGGCCAGCATCTATTCACCTACGAGGACGAACTCGGGAGCATCCATCCCATCGAAACCATTGATGTGAATGATTGGCTGAAGGAAGCGGGCGGCGGCGAGTACACGGCCAAACAGTTCCGCACTTGGAAGGCAAGTATCCTATGCGCCCGGGAACTTGCTGCCGAACCTCCGGCGGAATCCACGACCGCCCGGAAGCAGGTTGTCCGCGACGCCATTACAACGACCGCGGGTCAACTCAACCACACGGTCGCCACCTGCCGGAAATATTACATCCATCCGGCATTGATCGACGCGTATGAGGATGGAAGCCTTTACCGGATCATGAACTCCCGCCCGCCAAAGCTGAGCACCAGCGAGGGCACGTCCAAACTCCATGCCGACGAGAGAAGGGTCTTCAAGATCCTCTCGGCCTTCACCCGGCAAAAAAAGGTCACCCTCCGGGGAAGGTAACCTTCCTTGTGAAGCTTCGCGTCGTGATCAGCGCGTGAAGATATATCTCACCTTCGTGACCACCGGCCCGGAGGCGGATTGCGTGACCTTACGGAAGATGAGCACTCCTCCGGTCGGATGATTCTTGCCAGCATCCTTGTAGATGGTGGCCTGCTCCGTTGCCGGCGATCCCTTGTCGATATCCGAATAGGCATTGGCTTTCGATCCATCCGCGATGAACTTGATCGAGAAATCAGGACCCTTGAGCTGGCCCGTGCGGCCAATGGTGAACTTCACAACCTCGCCTTCCTTGAAGCGGGGGATACCCGAGGGAACCGGCACATCTGTCTTCGTGTTGTCACCATTTGTCCGGGTGGTGGCCTTCCTTTCCAAGATCATGTCAAAGGTGAATCCAGGGCGGAAATCGCCGTAACTTTGCTTCGGATCCTCGACAATCGGATCTCCGGTGGAAATGCCCTCTTCCTTGATGACGATCGCTTCCCCATCGTTGCCACCCGACCGGTCGGCCATGGCGGATTTCGCCGAGGTGCCACCGGTGACGCGGACATCGTCGAGCAACAGGTCGATCGAATCGCTGGTCGAGGACTGGTCACGGAAGGTCACAACCGAGTTGGCCGAATTCGCGGTGAAGGAAAATGTTTGTTCGGTCCATGCGATCTTACCGCCGCCGGGGCCGCGGATGCTGACAGAACGGGACAGCACCGCACCGGAACCTGTTACGGTAACCAGCAACGATTGCGATGCCCCATTGTAGGAAAGAACGCCCGCGTCGAAAAGCAGCGTGTAAGTCTGCCCGGCAGTCGTCGCGAACGTTTGCGAAACCGTGCCATTCGGAGCACTGTTGCCCGCGTTGAAGGCCACAAGCTTGGAACCTTCCGTGGCGTAATAGGTGCCACCGGAGGCGATCATCACGTTTCCACCTGTGTTCCACGAGGTAAATCCGGACTCAAATCCTCCATTGGCCAGGACCGCGGATCCCGGGGCATCGACGAAAATTCCAACCGTGACGATGCCGGAGTTCAAGCTGCCATCGCGGGCATGATAGGAGAACGAATCGCTGCCGGAGTATCCGGAAGCGGGGGTGTAGGTGAAGCTCCCGTTGGAACTGAGAGTGACGCTGCCGTGGTCGGGCGCATCATCAAGCACCGCGGTCATCGGGTTGCCTTGGGGATCACTGTCGTTGGCGAGGACGCCAGGTGCCGGCACGCTCAGCGTCGTGCTTTGCGTCGCGGTGTAGGAATCGGAAGCAGCCACCGGCGCGGTATTGCCCCCTCCCGATGATCCGGCGGCGACTCGCACGTTGTCCAGCAAGCAGTCGATATTCTGCGTGGCGGTCGATTGGTCACGGAAGGTTACCGTGCTGGAAGAACTGTTTGCAATGAAGCTGAAGGTCTGGCGCGCCCAACGCGTTCCATTGCCAGTGCCATTCAAGGCAACGACTTGGGTAAAGAGATTCCCGGACCCCGTGACGGAAACTTGCAGCCTTTGTTGGCTGGTGTTGTAGGCCACCACTCCCGCGTCGAAGGTCAGCGAGTAAGAAGTACCTGCCGTGGTCGCGAAGGTTTGGGAAAGCACCCCGTTAGGAACCGAGTTGCCGCCGTTGAAGCCGACGATCTTTGAACCGTCGGTGGAACCATAGGCGGTATAGGGAAGGATCGAGGTATTTCCGGTCACCGACCAACCCGCGAAGTCGGACTCGAAGCTGCCATTCGCCAGCGATTGCGGGCCCGATGGCGGCGGAGGTGTGGTCGGGATGCCGGCGCGGATCGCGTTATACCAGATCATTCCCATCTGGTTATAGCCGGCTTGCCCGGGATGCGTTCCGTCGCTGGGCAGGAAGAAGTTGTTATTCGCGTTGTTGGGGTCGGTATAAACGATCGTGTTGTACATATCCACCAAGGCAACCTTGCGGCCTTGTCCCGCAAGGTCCTGCACCATCTTCCGCACCTCGTTGTTGTAGGTATTGATGATTGGAGCCCATTGGGCCTTGGTGTAACCATCCCGGTCTTCATTCACGGGAATGATGGTGGCGACGTAGAGCTTGCGATTCGCGTTGTTGGTGATCCGGAGGCTCATTTCCCGGAGGTTACCGATGGCACTGGCGACGGAGTATTTCTGAAGCATGTCGTTCGTACCCAGTTTCAGCAGCACGATGTCAGGGTTCTTGTTCAGCCACGAATCGATCTTCGCAAGCACTTGATCCGTGCGGATTCCCGGATATCCATTGTGGTTCGGATCGATTCCAGGAGCAGGATTTTCGCTGCTTTCCCCGACGAAATCATAGGAAATTCCGGCTGATCCGAGGCGCGTGCCGAGTTCCTTTCGATAGCCGCCCGGAGGATTACCGACGCGCTGCGCGCCGAAGGTGATGGAGTCCCCGAGAGGCATGATCTTCACCGGAGTCTGGGCCGAAGCATAATACGCGGCCAAGGCCCACAGGGCGATAACCGATAAGATCAATCTAACATTCTCAAGCGGGCATTTGGAAATCGTTTTCATCTTTTTCAGGGGCTGAAGTTGCGAATAGCCGGGGGGTTCGCACATGAATCATTCGCACTTGACGTGCCGCCAAAGGCCCCAAAACCCGAAGTTGTTGATAAGGAGCGACACCCAACCCGATATCTAATTTTGTTAGATACCCGGAAATAACTGTTAGGCCATCACATTGCACGTGTTTCATGCACCTTGCATGAAGGTGCCCGCGTCGTGCACAATCGTGACCCCGCGTTTTTTGCACGAAATTCGTGCAACATGCGTTTCCAGCTACCCGCGCGGATCGCGGATACCTTCACATAGCCGCTCAGAAACCGAGGGCTTCTTCAATCGACATCACCGCTTCATCCAGCGGCAGGCCGATGTCCGCCGTGAAGCCTTCCGCAGCTTCCGGTTCTTCGAGCGTCCTGAGCTGGCTTTCAAGCATTCCCGCTTTCATGAAATGGCCAGCCCTGTTCTCCAGACGCAGGGATAGCGTCGGTGCGTCGCCCTTCAGGTAAACGAGA
This sequence comes from uncultured Verrucomicrobiales bacterium, assembly GCA_964247045.1. Classification (GTDB taxonomy): domain Bacteria; phylum Verrucomicrobiota; class Verrucomicrobiia; order Verrucomicrobiales; family Akkermansiaceae; genus Luteolibacter. The sequence goes on from CAXTTX010000201.1 coordinate 4,865, forward strand.
GTCACGCCATCCCCCCCGACACCCAATGCGGCGCGGTAACTTTTCTTCAGGGCCGAGCAGGCGATCACCGCCAGACAGCTCTCCGGCGTGGCATCCACCACTTCCGTGCGGAGCCTCGCCAGCCACGGCGCGCGGTCAACGTCATCCAAGGGGATCCCCGCGGCCATCTTCTCGATGTTCGCGTCCGGGTGGAAGTTGTCCGCATCGTGGAACTTGCCTCCGTTCCGCGATGCCAGCAATTCGCCGACGGTGGTCTTCCCGGATCCTGCAACCCCCATGACGATGATGACGCGCGGCTTTTCCACGGGGTGATGATCCACCGGCCCCGGCCGATTTCAAATTCCTTTTCCCGGCCACCCGAGGGCGAGCGTTCCCTTGCAACCCGGCCCGGCTTCTGCTGAGCTTCGCGCAATGGGAAAACTGACAACTCACGTCCTTGACACGGCTTCCGGCAATCCCGCGGCCGGTGTCGGGATCCGCCTCTATCAAGGCGAAAACCTCCTCACGGAATCGGTCACCAATTCAGATGGCCGTTGCGATGCACCGCTGCTCGCGGAGGCCGCGCCAGGGGAATATCGCCTGGTCTTCGCCATGGGCGATTATTTCCGCGCCAGCGGAACGCCTTCCCGTTTCCTGAACGAGATTCCCATCCAGTTCATCATCGAGCCCGGCCGGAACTACCATGTGCCTCTCGCTTGCTCTCCCTATTCCTACTCCACCTACCGCGGCAGTTGAGCCCCCACTGAACCATGCCTTCCCCTCTCGATACCGCCATCGCCCGGCTGGATGAACTTGGCGCCCTGTCGGATTCCCCGGACTATCTGGTCCGCACTTTCCTTTCGCCCGCCAATCGCAAGGCAGCGGATAAGATCGTGCAATGGATGACGGAACTCGACATGGAAGTTTCACACTCCGCGGATGGCACCGTCCGTGGCATCCTGCCGGGGAAAAACCCACATGCGCGCCCCCTGCTGATAGGTTCGCACTATGACACCGTGATCGATGCCGGGAAATACGACGGCCCCCTGGGAATCATCTCCGCGCTCGCGTCCCTGGAATCGCTGCGGGAAAAGGAAGTCAAGCTTCCCTTCCCGGTCCACGTGCTCGCCTTTTCCGATGAGGAAGGCACCCGGTTCCAGACCACCTATCTCGGCAGCGGCTGCATCGTTGCACCGCTCGATGAAAAGACCCTTGCCGCGAAGGATGCGGATGGCATCAGCATTTCCGAAGTGCTGGAAAACGACGGTTGGCACGAGGAAGCGGTGGAGATCCGTTACCCGCCGGACGAATGCCGGGGCTACGTGGAGCTTCACATCGAGCAAGGCCGCGTGCTGGAGGAGGCGAAGCAGCCTGCATGCGTCGTCTCATCCATCGCCGGGCAATCCCGTCTGGTCGTCATCCTCACCGGCCGCGCCGATCATGCCGGTACCACGCCCATGCCCTTGCGGCGGGATGCCCTCACCGGCGCCGCGGCCTGCATCCTCGCCGCGGAGGAACTGGCAGCGGAAAATCCCCCGCTCGTCGTCACCGTTGGCAAGATCAACGTGCATCCCGGTGCCTCGAACTCCATCCCGCAGACCGCGACCTTCACCATCGATCTCCGGCATCCCGATGACGCGTCGCGCAAGGGCTCGTTGGAAACCCTGCGGCGAAAGTTCGACAAGATCGCCAAAGACCGCAGCCTCCAGCTCGATTGGCAACCGGTCCAGGACAACAATGCCACGCCCTGCGACGCCGCGCTCACCGCATCTTTGTTAGATTCGCTCGCCGCCGTCACCGGGTCCACCCTCTCGCTTGCCAGCGGCGCGGGCCACGATGGTGTCATGGTATCCCGCATCTGCCCCATCGCCATGCTTTTCATCCGTTGTCGCGACGGTCTCAGCCACCATCCCGCCGAGTTCGCCAGCGAGGAAGACATCGGCACCGGCATCGACGTGCTGTCACATTTCTTCCGGTCCTTCAACTGGCAGCCCCCGTCCTGACTCGTTCCAGCGAATGCAGGGGAGGCGATCCGCGCTGCCATCAACCGGCTTCTGGCTTCACTTGTTGATAATTTATCAACTCTTCTTTTGACAGCCCGCCTGCAAGAAATCTTTATAACGAGGCGTTTCCATGGCATATACCCTGCTCACGAGGGTAAGAATTTTAATTTCCCATGAAATCATTCATCATTTCCCCGGCTTTCGCCCTTTTGTCCGCACTTCTCTCAAACGGCGAATTGAGTGCTGCGGAAGCCGCGCCCATTCGCGTGGCGCTCTATGATGACGCGGGATCCTTCGGCAAGGGAATCCCGCGGGCCATGGAACTGGTGGGCAAGGCCCCGGGCATGAAACTCACTTCCGTGACCGCTGAGGACATACGCGCCGGAAAGCTGGGTGAATACGACGTCGTCATGTTCACCGGTGGCAGCGGCAGCAAGCAAGGCAATGCCCTCCAGCCGGAAGGCGTGAAGAACGTCGTCCGTCGAAAAGGGCGGCGGCTACGTCGGCATCTGCGGCGGCGCCTTCCTCGCCTGCAACGGCTTTTCGTGGAGCACCAACCTCATCAACGCCAAGGTCATCTCGCAAAAATGGAAGCGTGGAAAAGGCACGCTGGACTTGGAACTCACCGAGGAAGGCAAAAAGGTCTTTCCGAACACCAAGGACAAATTCCAGTGCCTCTATCATAACGGCCCGGTGGTAAAGGTTGCGAACACGGACCTCGCCCCGCTCACGCCTCTCGCCTATTTCCGCACCGAGGTGGCTGAAAACGAATCGCCCGCCGGCATCATGGTGAACACCCCCGCCATCGCCGAAGGCAAGTACGGCAAGGGCACTGTCATCGCCATCAGCCCGCACCCGGAACAAACTCCCGGCCTCGAGCCCATCATCGTCGATGCGGTGAAACACGTCGCTCCAAAACCCGCGGATGCAGCCAAATCCCATTGACCGCTCCCCGGGTTCAGCCGTGATCTTTCGGTGGTGAACCCACGCCCCGCGCCTTCCGGCACGATGCCGCTGGACCTCACACCCGGCATCCTCGATTTTAGCTCCGATGAAAATCGCCAGCGAATCCGGCATTGATTGGGTCGAACAACGTTCTCCCAAGGGCAAGTTCCACGTTTTCCGCCGCCACATTTCCGTCGCTCTCGGCGCACACCGCGATGCCGGCGTTTCCTCCGGCGGCCATCCCTTCGAGGTGGAACTCACCCGCGTCGCACCCGGCGCGGCGAATTGCCCTTACCACGCCCATGCCGCGCAGTGGGAACTCTATCTGGTCCAGAGCGGGACGGGAGAAGTTCGCGCGGCCGACCGTATCACCCCGATCTTGGCTGGAGATACCTTCATTTGTCCTCCCGGCGAGGCCCATCAGATCAGGAACACCGGCGATGTGGATCTCTGCTACTATGTCATCGCGGACAACCCGCCCGCCGATGTCATCGACTACCCGGACTCCGGCAAGTGGTTCGTCAAACCCCAGCGGAAAAGCTTCGCCATGCGGGAAACGGATTACTACGAGGGCGAGGAATAAGCCACCTCTAACTGGCTCAACCTGTTCCGCGCCCCACCCCGGATCATTCATCCTCCACGCCGCTGTCCTTCCCCTTGTCAGGACCCGCGTCGCTCAACAACGTGGGCTCCCCATACACCTTTCCTTCATCCCCCTGCTCTTTCATCCAGCCGTCCAACAGACCACGCATCTTCCGGAGAGTCTCTCCTGCCTCCGGAGAAGACGCGAGATTCCGCTTCTCCAGCGGATCGTTCGCCAAATCATACAACTCCTCCGCCGGCCGTTCCTGATAGGCTTTCACTTTCGCCGCCGCATCGGGATCAGTCTTGGCCCGGTTGACCCAAGTCGCCCAATACGAGCCATCCTTCGCCTCCGTCCCGTTGGTGACATGGGAGGTGAACTTGAACTCGGGATGCAAGTTGCGGATGTATTTCCAGCGATCATCGCGGACACAACGCGAGGGGAAAACATTGTTGCTCCCGTCCCCGCTGTGCGTGACGAAAATTTGCTCCCGCAAACGCTCTGCTTTTCCGAGTATGACGTCTGAGAATGAACGCCCGTCGATATTCTCCGGAGGCCTGCCACCGCCCACCTCCACCAGCGTCGGCAACACATCCACCAGCGACACCAGCGCCGCCGTGCGCGTTCCCGCTTTGATCTTGCCCGGCCACGAGGCGATCATTGGAACACGGATGCCATCGTCATACAGGCACCATTTGCCAAAAGGCCACTGCGCGCCATGGTCGCTGAAATGCAGGAAGAACAGGTTGTCCGCGAACTTCTCCCGCGCGAGCTGATAGACCATCCCCAGATCCGCATCCATCCGGCCGATCGCCGCATAATAACGCGCCCGCGCCTGCCGTGTGACCTTCGTGTCCACATGGTTCGCGGGAACCTCCAGCGCCTGCGGATCGTTGCCCTCCGGGGTCGACGTCCACGGCACGTGCGGCCAGTTCGTGCCGACCAGCAGGCACAGCGGCTTTTCGCTCTTCCGGTTCCGCAACCACTCCAGCGCCTCGGGAATCGCGATGTCCTCATGATAACCCATCCGGGCCACATGATCGAACCCATAGTTGGCCGTCTGCAGGTAGTGGCCCACCTTTCCAAAGGCGACCACCTCATACCCCAGATCGGCGAGCATCGACGCGGTCACCGCGCGCACCAGCTCCTCGTCGTCGACGAGCAGCACGGTGCCGCCGGGCAGCGCC
>CAXTTX010000202.1:0-6899 GCA_964247045.1 uncultured Verrucomicrobiales bacterium
CGACACGCGGATTTTCAATCCGCTGCTCTACCAACTGAGCTATCGGGCCTTTTGGGGAAGGCGTCACCCTTGCGGGCGGGGCGGAAGTAAGAGGGGCCCTGCGGGTTTTGACAACCGGAAAATCGTCGAATTCAAGAATTATTCAGGAAGCCCGAATTACTTGAGGAAAACCTCGCGTGGCTTCGCCCCTTCCCCGGGTCCGACGATGCCGCGCTGCTCCAGGATATCGACCATGCGGGCGGCGCGGGTGTAGCCGAGACGGAGGCGGCGCTGAAGCAATGAGGTGCTCGCCTTTTGCTCCTGGCGGACGACCTCGATGCACTTGGTGATGAGGTCCTCATCCGCTTGGGAGACATCGTCCTCGTCATCCTCGGAGTCGTCCGAAATGGAGGCGTGGATGTCGGTTTCGAACTTCGGTGAACCCTGCGCGGCGCAGTGGTCGATGATACGCTCCACCTCGGCATCGGTGACAAAGGCCCCCTGGGCGCGCTCCAATTTTGCGGAACCGGGTGGCAGATAGAGCATGTCGCCCTTGCCCACGAGTTTGTCTGCGCCCTTGGTATCGAGAATGACTCGGGAATCGAGGGCGGATGAAACCTGGAAGGCGATCCGGCACGGGATGTTCGCCTTGATGATGCCGGTCACGACGTCCGCGCGCGGCGTCTGGGTGGCGATGATGAGATGAATGCCGGCGGCACGCGCCTTCTGCGCGATGCGCGCGATGCACATTTCCACGTCGGCTGGCGCGGTCTGCATGAGGTCCGCCAGCTCGTCGATGAGCACCACGATGTAGGGGAAGCGATCCGGGATGCGTTCCTCGAAAAGCTCCTCTTCCTCCAAGTCCGCCTCGGGACCGAGTTCACCGGATTCCAAGGCCAAGGCAATGGACTCGATGGTTTCGTCGTCCGCCGGGTCCTCCAGCATAATCTCTGGTTCCGGCTCCACCACCACTTCCTTGTCGGGACGCGGGCGGCTGTTGAAACTGTCGAAATTCCGGACCCCTTCCTTGGCGAAGATGCGATAGCGCTTCTCCATCTCGTTGACGACCCACTTCAGCGCGGCCACGGTTTTCTTGGGATCGGTCACCACCGGCACGACAAGGTGCGGGAGACGGTTGTACATCTGCATTTCGACCACCTTCGGGTCGACCATGATGAAGCGCAGCTCATCCGGGCCAAACTTGAAGAGCATCGACGCGATGATCGAGTTGATACAAACCGATTTGCCCGAACCAGTGGCACCGGCGACGAGCAAGTGCGGCATGGCGGCGAGGTCGCCGATGACCGTCTTGCCATAGACATCCTTGCCGAGCGCGAGCGGGATCTTCTTCTTCGCGGAACGGAATTCCGGATCGTGCAGCAACTCGTGGAGCGGCACGGCGACCTTCTGGTTGTTCGCAATCTCGATGCCGACGGTGTCCTTGCCGGGAATGGGCGCGAGGATGTTGATGCGCTCCGCACAGGTGGCACGCGCGAGGTCGGCCTCCAACTGGGAGATTCTCGAAACCCGGAGCCCGGTGGAGGGATAGATCTCGTAACGGGTGATGGTGGGTCCGCGAGTGATATCGCCAGGCGTCACCTCGATGCCGAAAGCCTGCAGCGTGTCGATGATCACACGCTGCGTGGCGAGCAACTCTTCCCGGTTCGCTTCCGGTGCCTCCGATTCCTCGATTTCCAGCAAGTCGAAGCCGGGCAATTCGTAATTCTCAAAACCGGTTACGGAAAGGAACTGGTGGCCCGCAGGCTTTTTGCGCTCGAAAGGTTTGGTGCCCGGAACATGGGGTTCACTGGAGCGCCGCTGCGATGCATCGATGATCTGCGGCGCGGGGGTTTCGCGCAGCGCCAGCATCGGCTGCGGATCGTTGTCCACGGGCTTCGCGTTGGCTGCCTTGGTGGCGTCGCGCTCCTTGCGGCGCTGCTCGCGCTGGCGTTCGCGTTCGGCAAGCATTTCCGCCTCGCGGGCGGCGACCTTGTTCACCTCGCCACGGTTTTCCTTCCAGTCGCGATACTTCCGCCGAAGGAGGAGATAGCAAAGCTTCGCGAAGCGGATCGGCTGCTGGCCTGTTAGCAAGATGACGCCGACGATATAAGCGCCGCTGGTGAGAACAATCGTGCCCCACCGGCCGATGACGTTCGTCAGGACGAAGCCTCCCATGCCTTGGCCGATAACGCCGCCCGGGCTTGGCAAGTTGCAATAGATGGACCATTCCTTGAAGAAATAGTCCGAGGCATCCAACCAGGCCGAGCCAGCCAAAAGAAGCATGCAGAAACCGATCACCGGCCTTGGCCAGATGCAGGTGTCGAACGCCAGTTTGATGACGCCGAACCAGATCATTCCCACGGGAACAATATAGCCCGCGGCCCCGAACAGGAGGATCTGCAGAAAGCCGAGTATCCCTCCCACCGGACCAATCAGATTCTCCCCGGTGGAGCCTGACTTCCCGGCGAAAGCTTCCAAAGGACCCCAGCGGGGCAGGTCCGACGGGCTGTATTTCACCAGCGAAAGCAACAGCAACAACCCCACGGTAATCCAGATGATACCGGTAATCTCATTGGACCAACGCGTGGGTTCGGGCACTTCGCCTCGCTTTTTATTATCCTTGCCTGCCATTTTCAGTGACAACGGAGCATCCCCCGGAACCGCCCGGGGGGCAAGATTGTTTTCAAACCCGGAAAATAAGGGGTTCTTAACCAATTTCCGCTCCTCCGGCAGATCCGGGCTTGGACCGGGCCCATTCCCGTCCAAGTTTCCCCCGCCGTGCGCCTGTTGACCCTGAAAATCCAAGAACCCCTCCCCGGCCAAGTCCTTCCGGAAATGGTCGCCGTGACCGGTCCGGAGGAAGCCGCGCGGCGCTATCGAGCCATCGTGCTGACCACGTTGCGGCAGCTCCGGGGTCTGGCAGATGCCCGCATCCGTTTGCTTGTCGACCCGGAGGATGCGGACGAGGCGGTGCGGTTCTGGGTGCTGCCGGCACTGGCGGAAAAATGGCGGGCGGGCGATGGTGTTTTCCTGTCGGACGGCTGGGAGATCGACTTCGGAGGGGACGAGGCACGATTTGATGTGTGGGCAATGGGTGACGCGCTTTGCCCCTATCTGGCAGCCCGGTGGGTTCACGCGGGTTTGCTGGGACTGGGGAGCAGCGCCGGGAAAATCATCGGCCCGGCCATCGGCGGCGGGCGGTATTTTCATGCGCGCCCTGCAAAGGAGGCGGCGGATCTTCCATCGCGGATGCTGCCGGAACTACGGATCATCCGGACGGACGAGGACTGGCTGGAGGCGCTGGAAAGCGGCTTGGGACCAGCACTGAAGAAAGCGTGGGAAGCCGAGGACCGGTAACTTTCACGCCCTCCGCTTCCTCGCGCCGCCGATCACCCCAAGCAGCAGGCACAACGGAATCGCCATCCAGGCAAAGCCGCTGCCCGCGCGCTTCAGATTCAGCGTGATCTCCATCGGCTTCGCGCCATCCACCTGGACACTGCGGCCAAAGGTGAGGACCGTGCCACGCTCCGGCAGCGTGACATCGAGCGCGACGGGAGGCGGCTCGGCGGCGAGTTGTTGGGCGACGATGCGGTTGGCGATGTCCTTCAGCGCCGCGTTCTCATCCGCGGTGTTGCCTTCCAGGAACCGGTCGAACTGCTTGGGATCGAAGTTCGATTCGCCGCGGAAAACGGGATTCGCCTTTGCCGCGCGATCAAGCTGCGGATTGTCCGCCTGTGGCGTGGCGGTGCGGTTGTCGATTTCCACGCGCTGGCGCCGGGTATTCAGGCCCAGGACTGCCTGCTGGGTCTTGATCTGCCGGAGTTGCACGCGCGCGTCCTCTCCCGAGGCGGCATCCAGCTGGTTGCTTCTAACGGCATTGCTAAACGCGAGGCTGGCCTTTTCCTGATCACCCGCCGCGGCCCATCCCTGTGCTTGGTCGAGCAAGGCCACCGCGCTCTTTGAATCACTCTCCTTCTTCGTCTGGATGAAGGTCTGATAGTCCTCCAGTTGGAATGCACCCATGGTCGCCTGCTCCTTCAGGTCGAAGTCGCCGCCGTGGCTGGCCATCCGCCAGCCCTCCGGCACAAGCACGCGCCAGGTCAGGTTCTCCATCGGGACACTGAGCATCGGTCCCTCCTTGAGCACCGATTCTTCCTTGAGGATGGGTCCTGTCAGACGTTCACCCTTTGAGGTTTCCGCGGAATAGACGAAGCGGACACTCGAAGGACGGCCGGCATCTGGCGTTGGGAAAACATGGAAAAGCCACTCGTCCCCCTCCCTCGCCAGCGGCGCGCCTTCGTCGTTCACAAGGACGTTGAACAAACGGGCACCCTTGGGCAGCCTCAGGCGCAGGGTGCCCTTGCTGGTGATCTGCACCTTGAGATCCACCGCCGTGAGCGCGAGGCCTTTCGGCGACATGAGGGTTGTCAGCGTGCCTTGGGAAACGCGCAGCTTCTGCAAGTCGGCGAGTTCGTGGCGCTTCAGGACAACCGGCAACGGCCCCTCTGGATCGGCCACGCGGAAAGACATCAGCGGGGTGGAATTTCCGGTGTTCTGCCCCGGCAGGGAGCGGATCACCGCCCAATCGACACGCTGCCAGCCGCGCGGCAAGACTCCCTGTTCCAGCTCCAGACGGCCACCGGCACGGATGGCTACGAAATACGACGCGTGCCTTACTTGATCCAGCACAACCGGCTCGATGACCTCGCTGCCGCCATCCTTCACGGCACGTTGATACTCCAGGACAACAGTGGTTTCACCCGCGACCCCGCGTTGGAAACGGATTTCCCGAAGGCCGTTCTCGCCGGGCACGGGCACGAGATCCGCCACGGCGGGCCCCGTAGCACGCACGGTTTCCGCTGCGGTGGCATCCAGTCCGGGGATCCTCACGCGGAGCGCTTTCAACGCGGCGTTCTCGATCTTGTAGGTGATCGCGACCCGGCTGAGCATCTGGCCCTCGCGCAGGGTGGTGTCATGGACAACCTGGGCGGTCACCCACGGGTCCAGCTTGCCAACGGAAAGTTCCAGTGACCAATCGTTCTGCAACAGGCGGAACGCGAGCGCCCCGGGCCGGGAAGCCGCCTTCGCGGATTCCTGGGGCGCTTCGGCGAGGCTGCGCGGATCGAGCTGGGAAACGTTCTTGCGTTTGACCACCCCCACTTGCAGGCCGCGCTCCGGCACGATGGTCACGACACCGGTTTCACGCGAAGCGTCGAGCAGGGAAAGACGCGGGACCTGCCAGCTTCCCGTGGTGGCCGGCGGCCTCCCTGTTAGAGAAAGGCTGAACACACGGCGGCCCAGCGTCTTGCCCGCGAGGTGCAAGGTGATCACGCGCTTGTCGCCGATCTTGCCTTCCGTCCAATGGCTGAGGCCCTCCCCCGTTGCCGTTTCGACTTCCAACCCTTCCAACCCTTCCGGCACCTCCACCGCCAGCCGGAAAACACCGGACCGCGTGATGTTTACCGTTAGATCGATCGCCACCAGCAGACGATCCTCGCCCAGGGAAACCAGCTGCCAAGAGTCAGAGCGTAACTCGGGGGCTACGCCTGTGACCTTCACCTTGGCCACCGCCTCCGCGGAGCCATAGCGGAAAGCATGCTGCAAGAGGGCGAGCGCGTTGCCGTCCTTGTCGCGCGGAAGCAATCCCTTGTCGAAATCCCCGGTGTTCACCCGGGAAAGCCCCTCCCCTTCGACATTCTCCGGCTGTGAGTCCTCTCCGAAGGCAAGTCCCATGAAGCCGATCTCTCCGGCGGCTCCATGGACCCGCACGGGACGCAGGCTCAGGTCCATCGGCAGCGTGCCCGCGCCCTGCTGGGTTTCAATCGTCAAACCGAATGCCTGCTCCTGCGCCGGCTCGATGGGAATTCGCAGTTCCTTCTTCTCCGGATCGAACCGCCACGATCCGGCCGGTCCATCGCTGACATCGCTCACGGTGAAGCCATCGGGCACATCAAGCACCAGCAACGAGACCCGGCCCTGTGCCGGACGGATTTGCACCCGGTGGCGGCCATTCACCACACCCGGCCCAGGCAGATAGAGATTGGAAACCTCCGCGAAAAACCTCGTTTCCTCCATCCCCGCGTCGCGTTGCTTTGGACGCGCTTGGACAGTCACCGGATCGGCGGGTCCAAGAACCATCACGGCACCGCTCTCCGTCGCGGCGAGTCCTTCCAGCGGTGTCACCTTGGCGGCACCCGGCGAAGAAAACTCCCAGCCCGCTTGGTCAAGGCGCGCCGTGACCTGCCGCATCGCCGCGGGTCCACCGGGCAAGACCCAGCCTTCGGCAGGATTCGTCACCGGCATTTCGAAGCTAGCCAGACCGGTAAGCCTGCCACCGGTATCCGCCACGACGAAATACGCCTCCTCATCATCCAAGCGGGCCTTGATGGCACGCAATCCCTGCCCTTCAAATCCGCTCAACACCGCGGGAGAACGAAGCAGCAGGAAACGGTCTCCCGCTTCCGCACGCAGCGCCAACTGGATCGTGCCTGTCAGGCGGCCATCGCGGATCTGCCAGTTTTGCACCATCGATTCCGCGGGCTTCAGCGCGTCAGCTTCCTCCGCCCGCGCCGATGGAGACAACGCTCCCGTTAGAATCACCAGCATGGCAACGGCTTCCGCCACGGCTGACTTGCGGAACGAGCGGGACGCCAGCGAGAAACCCGAAAGGATGCGCGGCGCGGCGACCAGCGCGACAAATCCGAAGAACAGCGGCGCTCCCCCTCGAACCAAAAGCAGCCCTGCTCCCAGCAAAGCGAGGCCAGCGATACGCCACCACCCGTCACGCGAGGCAATTCCTCTCAACAGGGCCACGGCTCCTGCCACCAGCGCAAGCAAGGCCCCCCATCCCAAGCGGGCCATCCAAGGTGCCACGTTCCCAATCTCCAGCACCACCACTTCCCCGGCCTTCACCACTGGTG
>CAXTTX010000202.1:6909-9487 GCA_964247045.1 uncultured Verrucomicrobiales bacterium
ATATTGCAGGACCGCCGCATTGCCCCGCCCGGTGGACATGGCGGTAAGACCCAGCATGACCGCAACGCCAAGGAACACGATGCCCGCCCCCATGGCGAATCCGAGCCGGAACTTGCCGGGGGATCCCCAGGGAAGAATCACCGTCAGCAATCCTAACAGAAGCAGGGGAAAAACAAGACGCCAGTTCCGCGCGAGCCACTCCGCACCCGTTTCCGCCAGACCGGGCCTGACAAGTTCGGCGCTGCCGCCACGCGGCACCAGTTGCCTGCCCTCGTCACCGCAAACCGTCCACTCGCCGATCACCACCGGCGCGTCTAGGATCGGCGCGGCCAGCTTGGGACGGCTCGCCGTTTCAGCACGGGCACCATAGCGCAGGATAATCTCCACCGCTTGGTTAGGATCGCTGCGTTCGGGCAGCGGAATCAGCGTGTAGGCTCCATCGGCACGCGCGTTCACGGTTGCTCCATCGGCCTTGGCCTCCCACAACGCCGCCTGTTTTGGCAAGATCAGGCGCAGCGCGCTGCGGTCCTTCGATTTCACGAAAAAACGGGCGTCGGTGACCCACTGGCCATCCCGGGAGATCTGGCTGGAGAGCTGCAGGAAATCCACCACCTGTTCTTCGGTTTTGCCCGGCTCGAACCATTCGATCTTCATCCCGATCTTGAAATCCCGCGCCGTGTATTGCCATGCCTTCAGCGTGGGCGCCGTGCTCAGCAACCGGAACTCGGAAGGCAGCTCGCTCGGGTCGATCTCCAGCAGCGGTCCCTCGCCCACGGGCTTCGCGAATTTCACCTGCAGCGGGCTGACCACCTGCACGTAGCCACGCTCCGACTGGACACCAAGTGGCCGGACCTCCCCGGGTGTTAGGTCACCGCCCCGCGCGTTCATCGGCTGTTCGAACGTCAGAAGCACGGTTGCCGTTCCCAGAACCGGACGTGAAAGAGGCACGATGACGGTCTCACCTTCACGCCGCCAGTCGAGGCCCACGTTCTGGCCGCTCACCTCGACATTGCCGATACCCGGCGGAACGGAAATCCTCCATTCCGTGGCAGGAGCACCGACGACGAAGTAGTTGATCAACACGCTGCCATAGGCGGACCCCGCCTTCAGCGAATAGAGATGGAATACATCGGCCTGCACGCTCTGGCCCAGCGCCTCCACGGCGAGCGAGGCCTGCCAGGTTCCCTCGCGCAAGCGGAACGCCTGCTGGAGACCGGGTGCCTTCTTCGGGAAAAACGTCACCGGCACCTCGGCAAGGCCGGCCGTCTTGCCCGCGACCAGACGGTAGCCTGCCGTGGCAACCGCGCCGATGTAGCCGCGCCGCGACTTCACCTCCGGAAAACCGAGCGGCATCAATTCCCACCCGCCCGCCTTCGCGGATTCATTCTTTTCCAGCCGGATGCTGATGAGCTGGCGGTTGATCACCGGCTCCTTGAACAGGATCTTCAGTTTCTTTTTGCCATCCTTGATCTCGCTGGCGACGAGGTAGTCCCCCACGGCCGCGCCGGTGACAGCAGCCACCGCGTGATCGGCCGGGATCTCCAGTTCCCACTCCCGCAACGGCGCTTCCCGGATGTCCAGCTCCAGGTCGGCGAAGATCCGGCGATCCGTCTCAGCCAGTTCATAAAGAGTCACCTCCGTCACGCCCACTTCCGGGAGAACCTGGTCGGACTGGATGCCATAACCGTAGTCCGCCGCGGGAAAGCGATAGACGAAAACCTGCCGCAACGATTCGTCCACACCTCCGGGAAACTGCGCGGGCGCGAGCTGGATGAGTCCCCTCGCGTCGACCACCTCGATCCTAACGGCCCCCTCGTTCGCCACCCGCAGCCAGCCGCTATGCCGCAGCGATCCCTGCGGGATCAGCCGCAAGGCCTCGGATCTGACAGGAAATCCGCCGAGCGCCGTCTGCGCCTCGATGACGATTCGCCCGCTGCCCTCGATCGGGTGGCTCAGCCTCACGTCCAGTTTCCGATGCCCACCCTCGTCCACGACCGACCAGCCCAGTACCGGCTCGCCAGTGACGGAAATTACTTCTCCCGGCCCATCGAGCGTCAGCGAGAGAGCACCCAGTTTTCCCTGCAAGACCCGGAGATCGAGAACGGTCAATTGCCGCTTCAGCCCGCTGCCGATGCGGACATCCGTCGATTCCGTGCTTGAGAAAAACAAAGCCCCGTCCGCCACGGCCCCGGCCTGTCTCCAGGCCATCACCGCGTTGCCATCGGCCGGCAGGAAGCCCCGCCAGGCGTCACCCTCACGCTGCGGGACGACCGCTTGCGCACGATCAAACGAAACACCTTCGCCGAGTCCCTCGACCCCGACAGGCACCACCGTCCCCACCGGCAATTGGAAATCCACGCTCCGCCAGTCCCCTTTGCGGTTCACAGCTGCCACAAACTCCACGGTGACGGGAAACTCCCCCGCCCGGTCCGCGACCAGCTCATAGGCCTCGTCCTTCAACACCACATGCCAGCCCTCCCCGAAAACACCTCCGGAAAGCGCGACACCACCCAACAAATCCGCCAACGAACCTTCCCCTCGCGAGCGGGCCGTTCCGGTCAGCCGGAATGCGATGCTA
>CAXTTX010000203.1:0-2298 GCA_964247045.1 uncultured Verrucomicrobiales bacterium
GGGCGTTTTGCTTTTCATCAGCCATGTCGTTTTCCCTGATCGTCGGCCTCGGCAATCCCGGCAGGCAGTACGAGGACACCCGCCACAACGTGGGTTTCATGCTCCTGGACCGCCTCGCCGTGGCATCCGGTGCGGAATTCCAGTCCGTCCCGAAGTGGCAGAGCCACCTCGCCAAGCTCCCCGGCTCCGGCACGCTCTTGCTCAAACCGCAGACTTTCATGAATTTGAGCGGGCGGTCGATCCAGCAGATCCTCTCTTTCCACAAGTGGCCGGCCACCCAGATGCTGGTCATCTACGACGACGTCTCCCTGCCCCTCGGCTCGCTCCGCTTCCGGGAAAAGGGATCCGCTGGCGGCCACAACGGCATCAAGTCCATCCTCCAGCACCTCGGAAAAGACGAATTTCCCCGCCTGAAGCTCGGAATAGGGGGCCCGCGGCCCGGCGAAATGGTCGGCCACGTCCTCGGAAAATTCGCCCCCGACGAGCGCCCGGTCCTCGAAAACATGCTTGCCACTGCCTTGGAAGCCGTGCAGCTTTCGCGCTCCCAAGGGCTCGCCATAGCGGCGAACCGCTATCATACTCGCAATAATCCACCACCACCTGCATCCGATGAGCCGCAAATACCAAGGCCTGATTGTCCTTAATACCAAGTCCCTCGACGGCACCGTCGACGAACTGGTCACCTCCGTTTCCAAGGAGATCGAAGCCGAAGGCGTCAAGGTCGAGAAAGTCGCCCAGCTTGGCCGCCGCCAGTTCGCATATGAGTCGCGCCACCTCGAGGCCGGCCACTACGTCAACTACACTTTCCAAGGCTCTCCCGAAACCGTTTCCAAAATCCAGAGCCGCCTGCGCCTGAACAACCATGTGCATCTCCAGCATTTCCTCAGGGTCGGCTGATTTGATTTGGTAACACTCCGTGGATTCCGGTTGCTTACCGCAACCGATCCTCCAGCATTTCCCCGTTATGGCGAATCTCAACAAAGTCATGCTGATCGGGAACCTGACCCGGGATCCCGAGCTGCGCCACACTCCGAAAGGAACCGCTGTCGCCGAAATCGGCCTGGCGATCAACCGCGTGTGGAGCAACGAGCAAGGCCAGCGCCAGGAGGAAACAACCTTCGTCGACGTCACCCTCTGGGGACGTCAGGCAGAAGTCGCGCAACAATATCTGACCAAAGGCAGTCCGGCCTACATTGAAGGCCGCCTGCAACTGGATACCTGGGACGACAAGGCGACCGGTCAAAAGCGCAGCAAGCTCAAGATCGTCGGTGAGGCCCTGCAATTGCTCGGCTCCAAAGGCGGTGGCGGCGGAAACAACAGTGGTGGCGGTGGTGGCCACCCGCAACAATCCGCCCGCGCCCCTCAGCAGCAGCGTCCGCCGCAAGGCGCATCCGCCGCTCCTGCGGACGACTTCCAGGAAGACGACGATATCCCGTTCTGATCTTCCGATCTGAAGAACCCTTTCAACAAGGCGAGGCCGCGCAAGCAGCCTCGCCTTTTGCTTTCCTGATGATCTCCGCCAAATTCGGAAGATATATTTTTTACTTTTGATAGAAGCGGAATTTTTCAGCCGATATTGGACCCCAGCCATTACGGCAACCACATGAAACTTATCCACGTTGGATTGGTCTTGGGCATCGTCGCCCCGTTTACATCTGCCCAGAACCCACAGGTCGCGGGCGCACCGGTCGCTGGTAAAATCAGCGAAATCACCCTGTATCAAGGAACCGCCGTCGTCTCCCGCCAGGTGGAGATTCCGGCCGAGCGACAGGGGGCTTTTGAAATCATCATCGGCCCCTTGCCGGCTGCCACGGATCCATCCTCGGTCCACGCGGACCGCGCGACAGGCGCCACCGTCCGCTCGGTCGCCTGCCGCAGCAGGCCACCGGAGGAAGCCGCCAAACTCCAGGGCCGCGCGGGAGAAATCGAAAAGGAGATCCATGGCATGGAAACGAAGATCTCCGTTGCCCGCAACGAGATCTCACTGCGCCGCATCCGCCAGGACTACCTGAAGGACTTGCAACGTTTCGTCGCCCCCGCGGCAGCGCAGGAAATGACCCACGGGGTGATCCAATCGAAGGAGATCGAGGCCGTTACGCAGATGCATTTCCGCGAATATGAGAAAGCGTCCCAGGAAATCATGAAACTGGATCTGGCAATCAAGGACGACTCCGTGGCGCTTGGCAAACTACGGGAGGAACAGGCGAAACTCGCGGCAGGCCCGCCCGTGACTTATGACGCGGTCGTATATCTGGACAAGCCTGCCGCCGGAGCCGCCAGCCTCAACCTGAACTACTT
>CAXTTX010000203.1:2308-9426 GCA_964247045.1 uncultured Verrucomicrobiales bacterium
CTTCGTCAGCGACTGCGGCTGGAGCCCGGTTTACAATGTCCGCGGGGACACAAAAACCAGCGGTGTGGAAATCGAGTTCAACGCCTTGATCCACCAGGTAAGCGGAGAGGATTGGGACAACGCGCGGATCGCCTTGTCTACCGCCTCGCCAAAAACCAGCGCCTACAATCCACGCCTGGCCCCTCTCTACGTCGGAATTTCCAACACCCCCGGCAACGCGGTGCCCGCGGCTTCCAACGCCACGTCTTACAAGACGGCGATGGAAAAGCGCAACGTCGCGATCAAGTCGCAGTACGTCGGAAAGTCGATGGATGAAATCGCCAGCCAGAACTACCTCGCGAACGATTCCGCCGCCAGCGTGCAGCTCATCGAGCTTTCCGAACGACTTAGCGAACTGCGTCTCATGGACGAAAGCGGCGAGGAAGATCTGAGCATCCTCTACGAACTGGCCTCGCCCGTCACACTGGTCAGCCGGCGGGACGCGCAGATGGTGCCGGTCATCCGTCACGCCACCCCTGCCAAGTTCTACCACGTCGCGGTTCCGATCCTCACCACCTCCGTCTTCCGCGAGGCGGAGCTCGTGAACGCGAGCAGCCGGGATCTCCTCGGCGGACAGGTGAACATCTTCCTGGATGGCGAGTTCAAGGGCCGCACGGATATCGCCAGCGTTGCCCGCGGCCGCACCTTCACGCTTGGCTTCGGCGTGGACGGTCAGGTGAAAGCAAGGCGCGCGCTGGTCGATCGCCGGGAAGACGTGCAGGGTGGCAACCGCCAGGTTGCCATCACCGCGGAAGTCACTGTGGACAACTTCAAGGATAAGCCCGTGGACCTGCGGGTGCGCGAGCGCATCCCCTTCATGGAGGACGCGGCGAATCTCCGGGTCTCCACCGGGGAAATGAACCATCCGCTCAGTACCGAAGCAGACTATGTCCGTTACGAGAAATCCAAGGGCATCCTGCGCTGGGACATCCCGGTTCCCCCCGGTGCCGCCGAGAAATCAACCTCCCTGCGCTACTCCTATTCGCTGGAATTCGATAAAAATCTGACCCTGCGTGACATTCCGCAGGAGCAGAAGAAACGCGCCCAGAAGGAATTTGTGAACGACTCCTTGAAGTCCGCGAAATAACCGCCGCACGATCCGGACCGCGGCAACATCGCCGCGGTCCAACGCGGGCCAGACTTACTTGTCCACCCCGCCCTGGTGCACGAAAAACGCCGGTGCCAGGCCCGCCAGCGGTCCGCGCAGCTTCTCCAGTTCCGCTTCCGGACCGTGGATCTCCAGGCGCGTCATCGTGGAAATCTCCAGCGCCTGCTTGATGACATGGTCCACGTTCTGGAGGTGGAACAGCGTGGCGTCACCGTCCACGTAGGCCTCGCGGCAGAAGGCCTCGTCGCCGTTCAACGTGAAATCGTAGTAAAGGCACCCTTCCTCCATGGAGGTGGTCTTGATGAAGGTCTCGATCACCTCCGAAAAGGCATCAATCTTGCCCGGCTGGATCTGGAAATACGGATGGATGCTGACGGCGGTGGAGAGTTTTCCCATGACCCGGAAACCCTCGTTCTATCCGTTTCAAAGGCAACCAAAAAACGGCGGTCAAAAATTTTCCACGCCCCGTGACAATCCTCTCCGGGTTTCCCTTGGCCATCCGCCGCAACGGGGTTTAGGCTGGCGGCCAATTGATCGAAGTCCGGTTCAAACGCGGCATTTACCTGCCCGAGCCTGACCTGTGGCTGGACCCATGGGATGCGAAGCCCTACGCCTTCGTCTCGCATGCCCACGCGGACCACTTTGCCCGCCATGAAATGGCGCTCTGCTCGGACATGACCGCCTCCTTGGTGCAAAAGCGCTTCCATGTTTCCCAAGGCAAGATGGAAGCGGTCTCGTTCCACGTGCCCATCATCCGCAATGGCTTCCGGCTCCGGCTGCTGCCAGCCGGCCATATTTCCGGCTCGGCGATGATCCATGTCACCCGCATCAAGGACAACGCCAGCCTGCTCTACACCGGCGACTTCAAGACCCGCCGGGGACGGACTTCCGAGGCAGTGAATTTCCTCAACGCGGACACCCTCATCCTGGAAACCACCTTCGGTCTGCCGTCCTATGAATTTCCCAATCCCATGGAGATCGAGGCCAGCATCCTGCGCTTTGTCCAGGACGCCTTCGCAGATGGCGAGACGCCGGTGCTTTTCGGCTATTCACTCGGCAAGGCGCAGGAAGCCCTCGCCCTCGTCACGGAACACGGCATTCCGGCACTGCTCCACCCCACCGTCGCGGCCATGACCGCCGCCTGCCGTGCCGCGGGAGTTGAAACCCTCCCGGAACCCGTCGAGTTCGACGGCCACGCGCCTCCTGGCCATGTCATTATCGCGCCGCCGAACGCCATCCGCTCGAAACTGCTGCGTGGTATCAAGGCGAAGCGCACCGCCGTCCTCACCGGCTGGGCCATGCAACCCGGTGCAAAGTTCCGCTACCGCGTGGACGAGGCGATTCCCCTCTCCGATCACGCGGACCACCCCGGCCTGCTGGAGTGCGTCAAACGGGTGCGCCCGAAACGGATTCTAACGGTCCACGGTTTCGCGCAGGAATTCGCCACCGAACTCCGCGCCCGGGGCATGGACGCCTGGTGCGCGATGGGTGGCGACCAGCTGGAACTTTCCATCAACCAGATCGCCCAGCGGTCCGGCGGCTCCGCCGTCCTGCGCCATAGCCGGGCCATCTGCGCGCTGGCGGATTTCAGCGACCTCTGCCGCCTGGTGGGCGAAACGAGCAGCCGCGTCACCAAAACCGACTACCTTGCCAATTACCTCAAGGGACTGGCAAGCGATGGCGATCTGCGCCTCGCCGCCATCTGGCTCACCGGCGAGGCCCTGCCGAGGAGAGCAGGCAGGCGCTTGCTACATGTCGGATCCGCGACCATCCGCCGGGCGCTGCTTTCCGTCCCCGGTGTGCGGGAGGATCGCTACCGCGAAATTTCCCTCAGCCAGAACGATACCGCCCGCACAGCCCGCCTCGTTCTGCAAGAGGTTCCCTTGAAACCGGAACCCGTCGACCTGCCGGGACTGGAGGCCTTCTTCCGCCAGCTCGTCGCCGCCACCGGCTCCTTGGCGCGCATCGACCAACTCGCGGCCCGCCTTGCCAACCTGCATCCTGTCGAAGGTGAGACCGTGGTCAAGCTGCTCACCGGGGATCTCCGCATCGGCCTGAAGGAAGGCCTCGTCGAGGATGCCATCGCCACGGCCTTCAAGGCGGATGCCTCGGACGTGCGACACGCCCACATGCTCACCGGCGACATCGGCGAAACCGCATGGCTCGCCAAACACGGCAAATTGGCCGATGCGGCCCTCCGGCCCCACGTGCCGGTCAAATGCATGCTCGCCGCCCCGCTGGAGCGCGATGCGGAGGACGACCGCCCGCTCTTTGAGAAGCTTCCCTTCGCCGCGCCCGTTTGGCTTGAGCCGAAGTATGACGGCATCCGCGCCCAACTCCACAAACAGGGTGACGAGGTATCCCTATTCTCCCGCGACCTGCGCCCGCTGGATGAGGAATTTCCCGAGGTCATCAGATCCGCGCGCGCCCTCTCCGGCGACTTCATCCTCGATGGGGAACTGATCGCCTTCGCGGAGGGCCGCAAACTCGGTTTCGCCGATCTCCAGAAACGTCTCGGCCGCAAGTCCGCCGATGGCGACCTCTTTCTAACTGACGAGGGCCACGACCTGTCCGTGCCCACCCGTTACATCGCCTTCGATCTGCTCTGGCACTCCGGCGCGGATCTGCTGGAGAAGCCGCTCCTCGAGCGTCGTGGCCTGTTGGAAAGCCTGGCCCTCTCCTCTCCCTTTGAAACCATCGCCATCCTCGCGGCGGACAATCCTGGTGAAATCGAGGCCGCATTCAAGAACTCCCTTCAGAGCGGCCACGAGGGCCTCATCGCCAAGGATCCTTCCAGTCCCTACACCCCCGGCCGTCGCGGCAAGTCCTGGATCAAGCTCAAAGGCGTCATGCCTACCCTGGACTGTGTGGTCGTCGTCGCCGAACAGGGCCACGGCAAGCGCTCCGACGTCTTGTCCGATTACACCTTCGCCGTGCGCGACGAGGAAACCGGACAACTCAAGGTCCTCGGCAAGGCCTACTCCGGTCTGACCGACGGGGAGATCGAGGATCTGACCGAACACTTCACCCGCCACACCCTGCGCAAGGAACGCCGCAAGCATCACGTGGAAGCGGACACCGTGCTGGAAATCGCTTTCGATGCCATCCGCAAGTCGGAACGCCATGATTCCGGCCTCGCCCTGCGCTTCCCCCGCATCAAGGCCATCCGCCGCGACAAAACCCTGGCCGATATCGACACCCTCCAATCCGCCCGCGCCCTTCTTTAGACTCTCTCCAAGGCAGGAACCATCCAAAGGTATCTTGCCAAAAAAGCTCACGGGTCATCGTCTTCGGAGGGCTGGGTATCCAGCCCATATTTCGTGGCGAAAGCCGCCCCCGCCGCCGCGTCACTTTTCGGCCAGTTCTCGTAAATACTCTGCAGTGTTCCCTGCCGCTGCTGCCCCTCCGGCAGGGTAAGTGCCCACTGCACCGCAACCTGGGGCTCATACTCCGCCACCGTCGTGGCGTACGTTGCCACCGAGGCATTCTTGGCTGGGCCTTCCTGTGCGGCGGAGAGCCACTGTCCCGCCGCGAGATAATCCTGCTGCACCCATTGGCCGATCAGGTTGTCCGCGTTCTCCTGCACGGCATCCTCCGGCAGGTTCTTGGACATCCAGTCGATCCACGCACCAGTTTCCTTCTTCGTGTTGAAATAGGATAGCCCTCCGGCGAACTGCACCCGCTCATCAGGACTCAGGTCGGCTTTGGAAACCCAGGAGGTCGCCGATTCAAAGGTTTCGTTGTCGAGGTTCCGGCCCATCTCCTCCAGAGCCTCATGCAGCAAATCCTCGCGTTCCGTCCCGTCGCCAACGGTTTGCAAATACTCTCTCAGAGCGGTCAGTACCTCCGTGCGCTTCTCCGGCGTGGTGCCGGCTTCCACCACCGCCACGATCGCCGCCGACTTGTCCTCGATCTTCAGATCTTCCAACAGTTTCAGCGCGGTCTTCGGGTCACTTTCCGCGGCGCCGCCCACCAGGCTGCGCTTCGCGTCCTCATCCGCGATGTCCGGATTGGTCGCCGCGTTTTTGCGGAACCATTCCAAGGCCGCCGCCGGGTCCTGCTTGGCCCACCGGGTCATCGCGAATGACACCAGTTGTTTGCCAAGGTCTTTTCCCCCCAACAGATCGGACGTCTCTTTGAAAAGTGCCAGCGCCGCGGCCGGATGATCTTCGCCCAGCATCAGGATTGAAAACCCGATCATATTCCGGCGGCTCTCTTCGGAAAGGCTGGCATCGTTCCGCAATTCGCCGATCACCACCTTGAGTTGTCCCGGATCCAGCTCTATCAGCCGCAAGATCAACTCGGTTCCACGCTTTTCGAAATCATCCTCGGAATCGGTGCCGTGCTTTTTCCGCTCTTCCCGCTCCTTCGCGAAGGCAGCGAGCTCAGACGCCACCGACCTGCCCTTGCTACCACCGGCGGGGTCGCGTGGCCGCTTGGTGCCCCGCCCGTCCAACGAATCTGTTTCAACAACGATCCCCAGTTCGGTGGCATCCTTCGCGAGCTTGCGCTCGTCCTCTTTCAGGCCGGCGAGCTTTTGCTGCTGCATCCACCCCATGGCTCCGCCAACGATGAGAATGAGGATCGAGGTGGCGATGGAAAATTTCATTTCAAATGCTTCAGAACCTGCGCCCGGCGCCTTTCGTCCGAGATCATCTCCGCGAGATGCTGGGCCTGCTCCAGATTGGAATGGGCCGAGTATCCTTCAAGGAAGGCGATCAAAATGTCATCGCTGCCCGTGCTCTTCTGGTATTGGAGCACGAGTTGCGAGGCTTCCGCGTAATCGAAATTGCCACCGTCCTGCGCCGCTTCCGCCAGAGCCTTTCCGGTGAGGCTGTCCACGTTGCCCGGCGATTGCTGCTTCAACCAATCACGCAATTGATCCACCGCCTGGCGGGTGACCTTTCCTTCGTCCGCCAGTTGTTCCAATTGCGAGTCCGCCGTCTGCTTGGCCGCTGCGGCGCGTTCTTCCGGCGTGGCTTGCACGGCATCCAGGAAAGCGGTCACCTTGCCATAGCCGCTGTCATCCACCAGTTGCGAAGCAATGTGCGCGAAGGATCCCTGCCTTTCGTCGGCCGGGATGTACTGGCGGACCAGATCCGTGTAGGCCTTTTGCTCCGCCGGTGACAAATCCGCGAATGACAGCTTCTCGAGCACCTCCCGCCGCTGGTCCTCCGGCAGCGAGGCCAGCCGCTGCGCCGCGGAATTCACATCGGAGGCGATCATCGACTCCATCAGCTCGGACTCGAATTGCAAAAGGGTATCGCTTCTCCCATCCAGGGACTTGCTGTCGAACTTGCCGTCACGAACTTGATCATCAAACCATTTCATGGCTGCCGCGAGATCGGTTTTCGCCCACTGTCCGAAAGCGGTGGAAAGCTGCCAGCTGAACTCATTGGAATCCCCCTCGATGCGGTCGGCGAAGCGCTTCAACGCGTATTCGGGATCATGCTTGATCAGCGCTTCCAGCATCGAAGATTCAAGGAGCTCCCGGGCCTCATCGGAGAGACCGAGTTTCTCAATATCATCCAGTGCGGCGATGATCTCGTCCCGCGACATGCTCCGCAGCTCCTGCTGGAAGGCCATCTGGGCGCGGAGATCATGCGTGCTGCTACCTTTCTCCATATCGAGCAGCATCGCGGCGACTTCCTTCCAGTCCCGGTTCTTCCCTCCCGCCTTGGCCACCAATCCGCCCGATTTACCGGAACCTGAGGAGGCTGCGAAATCCGGCATCGCGGAGGCCCGGGCGACCGCGATCTTCCCGCGCAATTCCGTGCCGGCCTTTTCCACGGAATGGATCGACCGCACCTGTGCCGCGTTCCACGCGCCCACGAAGGCGAGCGAGGCAACCGGCAGAATAAAGTGGCTGGCTTTCAAACAGGGAAGGTTTCGCTCCATGCCATTGATCCGTCAAGGGGGACGAAATCCGCCCTGGATAAAAACCCGTGCTTCCCCTCTTCCGTCTGTCCTG
>CAXTTX010000204.1:0-9389 GCA_964247045.1 uncultured Verrucomicrobiales bacterium
CCGGCCACGCCGACTACGTGAAGAACATGATCACGGGTGCCGCCCAGATGGACGGTGGTATCCTCGTTGTTTCCGCCGCTGACGGCCCGATGCCGCAGACCCGCGAGCACATCCTGCTTGCCCGCCAGGTCGGCGTGCCCGCCCTCGTGGTGTTCATGAACAAGGTTGACCTCGTGGACGACGAAGAACTCCTCGAGCTGGTCGAAATGGAAGTCCGTGACCTCCTTTCCTCCTACGAATTCCCCGGCGACGACATTCCGATCGTCAAGGGTTCCGCCAAGTTGGCCTTGGACGGCGACGAAGCGCAAAAGGCGAATATCTACAAGCTGATGGACGCGGTGGATTCCTACATCCCCGAGCCGGAGCGCCCGATTGACAAGACCTTCCTGATGCCGATCGAAGACGTGTTCTCGATTGAAGGCCGCGGAACCGTCTGCACCGGCCGCGTCGAGCGTGGAATCGTCAAGAAGATGGAAGAAGTCGAAATCGTGGGCATCCGCGACACCCAGAAGACGACCGTCACGGACATCGAAATGTTCCGCAAGCTGCTCGACGAAGGTCGTGCGGGTGACAACGTCGGCCTGCTGGTCCGTGGTCTGAAGAAGACCGACGTGGAGCGCGGCCAGGTGATCGCCAAGCCGGGCACCGTGAAGGGCCACACGATCTTCAAGTCCGAGATCTACGTCCTTTCCAAGGAAGAAGGCGGCCGCCACACCCCGTTCTTCTCGAACTATCGTCCGCAGTTCTACTTCCGCACCACCGACGTGACCGGCAGCATCAAGCTTCCGGAAGGCGTTGAAATGGTGATGCCGGGAGACAACGTGAACCTGGAAGTCGAGCTCATCACGCCGATCGCCATGGAACCGACCATGCGCTTCGCGATCCGCGAAGGTGGCCGTACCGTTGGTGCCGGCCGCGTGGGTGAGATCATCAAGTAACCTTCAATAACCCGGCTTTGGGTTTGCCGCCTTCGCGGGCGGGAATTCAAAAGCCAGCCTATTGGGGCACCCCGGTAAAACGGGGTGCCCTGAATTGGCCTCTAATCCTTTCCTAAATACGGCAGTAGTTCAATTGGTAGAGCATCGGTCTCCAAAACCGAGTGTTGGGGGTTCGAGTCCCTCCTGCCGTGCCACTTTCCAAATCCGCATCAGCGTCAAGCGACATCATGTTTTCCAAATTTTCCAATTTCCTCGGTGAGGTGAAGGGGGAGCTCCGCAAGGCGAGCTGGCCCTGGGAGTCCGACCCGAAAATCAAGGGAATCAAGAAATACAAGGAACTCGTGGATTCGACGATCGTGGTGCTGATCGCCATGATCCTGCTGGCGGGATTCGTGCAATTCTGGGATTTCGCGCACGTGCTGATCGTGGGCGGTGCCCATGATTTCACGGACTACATCGCCCACAAGATCTCCGGCAACTGAGCCACCGGCATTCCGCCTCCTCACCCTCTCATCTCCGACCGACCCGTCATGTCAGAAACCAAACCATTCCGCGACCAGTGGTACGTCGTACAGGTCCTTTCCGGCCAGGAAGGGAAAGTGCGTGATCGTATCCAGCGCACCGCCGAGGCCGAGGGGATGACCGAATACATCCGCGAAGTGCTGGTGCCGACCGAAATGGTCTCGGAAATCCGCCGCGGCAAGAAGACCGAGACGAAGAAGAAGTTCTTCCCGGGCTACATCATTGTGAACATGAACCTCGCCACGGAGGACAACCAGCTCGTCGAGAAGACCTGGTTCTTCATCAAGGAGATGGAAGGTGTGATCGGCTTCGCCGGGACGAAGGATCGTCCGACGCCGATGCGCCCGCGCGAGGTGGAAGCGATGCTTTCCCAAATCAAGGAACGGGAGGAAAGCGTCCGCCCGGCCATCAGTTTCGAAGTCGGCGACACCGTGAAGGTGGCCGACGGCCCATTCCAGAGCCAGAACGGCATTGTGGAGGAAATCGACCCGGAACGCGGCAAGTTGCGCGTCTCGGTGACGATTTTCGGACGCAGTACTCCGGTCGAACTCGAATATTGGCAGGTGGAAAGAGCATAATTGTCTCGACCGCCGCCCGCGAATACCCCACCACCCCTCTCCCGCAATTTAAACCGCATTATTTATGGCCAAGGAAGTCGTCAAACTCATCAAGCTCCAGATCAAGGCTGGAGCCGCCAATCCATCCCCGCCCGTGGGTCCTGCCCTCGGTCAAGCGGGTGTCAACATCATGGCGTTCTGTAAGGAATTCAACGCCATCACCCAGAACCAGGCCGGTGACGTGCTTCCTGTCGTGATCTCGGTTTACAAGGACAAGTCGTTCTCGTTCATCACCAAGAAGCCCCCCGCCGGCAACCTTCTGAAGAAGGCCGCGGGTCTCGCGTCCGGCTCGAAAGAGGCGAACAAGATCAAGGTCGGCAAGATCACCAAGGCCCAGCTCATGGAAGTGGTGAAGGTGAAAATGCCGGACCTGAACACGAAGGACCCGGAAGCCGCCGCGCGCATTTTGGCAGGCACGGCCCGCCAGATGGGCCTCGAAATCGAAGGCATGTAAGAAGATCTCCGCCGGAAGCCGCAAGGTTCCCGGCCCCGCAGGAGGGAAGTGGTCACCGCCCTTTCCGCCCGAACTGCAAACCAAACGCAACAATGTCCAAACACCGCAGCAAACGCTACAAGAAGGCAGTCGCTCTCGTCCAACCGGGCAAGAACTACTCGCTGACCGACGCCATCAGCGCCCTGAAGGAATTCCCGGCGCCCAAGTTCACCCCGACCGTCACGCTTTCCTTCCGCCTCGGAGTGGATCCCCGGAAGAGCGACCAGATGGTCCGTGGTTCGGTTTCCCTGCCGCACGGCACGGGTAAAAACGTCCGCGTTGTCGTCTTCGCCCAAGGAGCAGCCGCCGAGGCCGCCCGGGCCGCCGGAGCCGAGTTCGTGGGTTATGAAGACCTCATCAAGCGCGTTCAGGAAGGTTTCACGGATTTCGATTCCGCGATCGCCACTCCGGACGCGATGACCGAAGTTCGGAAAATCGCCCGGGTCCTCGGACCGCGCGGCCTGATGCCGAACCCGAAGACGGGCACCGTCACCGACGACACGGCGAAGGCCGTGAAGGAAGTGAAGGCCGGCCGTATCGACTACAAGCTGGACAAGAACGGCAACGTTTCCGCGTCCATCGGCAAGTCCTCTTTCGAGCTTGCCCAGCTTGAGGAAAATGCCCGCGCCCTCGTGGACAGCGTGGTTCGCGCCAAGCCGCCATCGGCCAAGGGCAACTACATCCAAGGCGTGACGCTCGCCGGCTCGATGCTTCCGGGCATCCCGCTGGAAGCCGCCACCTACACCAAAGCCACCGCTTAACCCCAGGCCCGCCAAAGCAAATGAATCCCGATAAGAAAATTATCATCGACGGCCTGCTGGATCGCGTCAACGCGTCCCCTTACCTGATCGTCATCGACTACACGGGCCTGACCGTGCAGCAGTTCACGGAACTCCGCAACCGCCTCGACGCGGGTGGAGCCTCCTGCACCGTCGCCAAGAACACCTACATGCGCAAGGCGCTGGCGGAAGCCGGTCTGCCGGACATCGGTGCCGATCTCGTTGGCCAGATGGCCTACGTGATGGGCAATGCCGAGGTTTTCGCCGCTGCCAAGGCGATCAAGAATTTCGAAAAGGAATTCAAGAAGCCCGAAATGAAGGTGGGTATCCTCGGCAACGCGGTGCTCGATGGCGCGAAGCTCCAAGCGATCGCCGACATTCCTTCCCGCGAGGCGGTGTTGTCCCAGCTTCTGGGCCTCATCCTCGAGCCAGCCACCCGGATTGCCCGCGTGGTCAACGCGAAATTCAACCCGGATGGCGACAGTTCGTCCGACGAAGCACCTGCCGCGGCCGCCGAAGAGGCACCTGCCGCCGCGGTTGCTGAAGAAGTACCTGCTGCCGCCGCTGCTGAAGAAGCGCCTGCTGCCGCCGCTGCTGAAGAAGCGCCTGCTGCTGTCGCCGAAGAAGCGCCTGCCGCTGAATAATTTTATCCCGGGGCACCGGTGGCCTTGGCCGCCGGTGCCCACGGAAATCAACCGGCGACGGTCATAGACCGCCGCTACAGTAAGAAAATCTGAATGGACGGTGACGGCGGGACTCCCCTCGTCACCTGAACACACAATGGTTCCTCGTCGGGGCGGCAGCAGCCGCACTGAAATCTCCGGAAGCTCCGGGGGCGACGATACCGCAAAAGGAGAATACAAAACATGGCCAATATTGAAACACTCGTTGAAGAGCTCGGAAAGCTGACCGTTCTGGAAGCTGTCGACCTCGTCAAGAAACTTGAAGAAACCTGGGGCGTGAGCGCCGCTGCCGCCACCGTCGCCGTCGCTGCCTCCGGCCCTGCCGAAGTCGTCGAGGAAAAGACCGAATTCGACGTCGTCATCATGGAAGCCGGTGCGAACAAAATCGCCGTCATCAAGGCCGTCCGCGAGGTTGCTCCCGGACTTGGACTTGCAGACGCGAAAAAGCTCGTCGAGAGTGCCCCTGCCAAGGTTCTCGAAGGTATCGCGAAGGATGCCGCCGAAACCGCCAAGAAAAAGCTCGAAGAGGCTGGTGCCAAAATCGAACTCAAGTAAATCATTTCAGACGATTCCCGGGGCGGAGAAATCCGCTCCGGGAATTTCTGTCGTGACCGGCGCGAGATTCTAACAAAAAGACAGAAAGAGATTTTCGCGCCGATTCCGACAAGATCCACCACCGCTTGATTCCACTCCGCCCGAAGCCACAACATGTGGTTCGGGCTCAATTTGCAAGATAGATACCACTAAACGCCATGGCTGAACGTTTGTATTTCGGGAAGTTTGAAGAAGTTATCGAGCCACCCAACCTCATCGAGGTCCAGAGCCGGTCCTACGACGAGTTCCTACAAAAGGAAGTCACCCCCAGCGAGCGCGCCGATGCGGGCCTCCAGGCGGTATTCCGGGAAGTGTTCCCGATCAAAAGTTACGACGAGGCGATCGAACTCGATTTCGTCGCGTATGACATCGAGGATCCGAAGATCACCTCGCTGGACTCGCTGCGCAACAGCGAGAGCTTCAGCGCCGCGCTCTACGTCACCTTCAAGCTGAAGGACGAGACGGGCACCAAGAAGGAGCGCGTCTACATGGGCGAGCTGCCGATGATGACGCGCCGCGGCACGTTCATCATCAACGGTGCCGAGCGGGTGATCGTTTCGCAGTTGCACCGTTCGCCGGGCATCTGTTTCGAGACCTCCCAGCACTTGAATGGCAAGCTGTTGCACTCCTTCCGGATCATCCCGGACCGGGGTTCCTGGCTGGAAGTGCAGTTCGACACGAACGACCTGCTCTACGTTTATCTCGATCGCCGCCGTCGCCGCCGGAAGTTCCTGGCGACCACTTTCCTGCGCGTCCTCGGCTACCCGACGGACCGCGACATCGTCAGCCACTTCTATTCCCCCGAGTCCCTCGCTCTCAGCGAGAAGATGGACGAAGGCGAACTTGGCCACAAGGTGCCCTTCGAGGACATCCTGGACGGTGAACTGACCGTGGCAAAGGCCTACGAGCCGCTCACGATCGGCATCGTCCGCCAGTTGCTGGCCCTGGGCCACAAGAACGTGGAAGTCATCGACGGCCGCGAGGACGAAATTCTTCTCAAGTCGCTCCGCAAGGATCCGGCGAAGGACGAGGAATCCGCGCTGAAGGACATCTACCGCAAGCTGCGCCCCGGCGACCCGCCGACCGCCGCGAACGCCCGCGCGCTGCTGAAGCGCCTTTTCTTCGATGCGAAGAAGTATGACCTCACCCGCGTCGGCCGCTACAAGATCAACCAGAAGCTCGGCATCCAGGTGGATTCCGACCAGCGGATCATGGTTCCCGAGGATTTCCTCGCCGCCGTCCGCTACATCCTGAAGCTCAAGAAGGGTGACGGTGTCATCGACGACATCGACCACCTAGGTTCCCGCCGCGTGCGTGCGGTGGGTGAACTCCTTGCCAACCAGTGCCGCGTGGGCCTTGCCCGCACGGAGCGCCTGGTGAAGGAGCGCATGACCTTGTTCGACGTGAACATCGAGGGCATGACCCCGCAGAAGCTGATCAACCCGAAGGCCCTGTCCGCCGTGGTGCGCGACTTCTTCGGTCGTTCGCAGCTTTCGCAGTTCATGGACCAAACGAACCCGCTCGCGGAACTCACCCACAAGCGCCGTCTTTCGGCCCTTGGACCCGGTGGTCTCAACCGCGACCGCGCCGGCTTCGAGGTCCGCGACGTGCATCCGTCCCACTACGGCCGGATCTGCCCGATCGAAACCCCGGAAGGTCCGAACATCGGTCTCATCAACTCGATGTGTACCTATGCACGCATCAACGAATTCGGATTCATCGAAACGCCTTACCGCCGCGTGGTGGACAGCAAGGTGACCAACGAGATCGAATACCTCACCGCCGACCAGGAAGAGAATTTCCTCATCGCCCAGGCGAACAACCCGATCGACAAGAAGGGCGCATTCCAGACCGAGCGCATCACCGCCCGTGAAAAAGGCGGCGAGTTCATCGAAGCTCTGCCTTCTGAAGTGAACTACATGGACGTCTCGCCGAAGCAGCTTGTTTCGGTGGCCGCGGGCCTGATTCCCTTCCTCGAGCACGACGACGCCAACCGCGCGCTGATGGGTTCGAACATGCAACGCCAAGGCGTGCCGCTGCTCGTTTCCGAAGCACCGTTCGTCGGCACCGGCCTTGAAGGCAAGGCTGCCCGCGATTCCCGCGCGGTGGTTGTTTCCGAAGCGGACGGCATCGTTGCCGCCGCCACCGCGGAAATCATCGTCACCACGCCGGACGGCACGCTGCCCGTTTCGGAGGAGAAATTCCTCAGCGACGCGGAATCCGTGAAGACCAACGTGGACAAGGGCATCATGGCCTACCCGCTGCGGAAGTTCATGCGTTCCAACGCCGGCACCTGCATCAACCAGAAGCCGATCGTCCGCAAGGGTGAGAAGATCAAGAAGGGCCAGGTCCTGGCCGACGGCCCGAACACGGAAGACGGCGAGCTCGCCATCGGCCGCAACGTGCTGGTCGCGTTCATGCCTTGGAACGGCTACAACTTCGAAGATGCCATCGTCATCTCCGAGCGCGTGGTGAAGGAAGACATCTACACCTCGATCCACATCTCCGAGTTCGACGTCGCCGCCCGCGACACCAAGCTGGGACCGGAAGAAATCACGCGGGACATCCCGAACGTGGGTGAGGACGCGCTGCGCAACCTCGACCACGACGGCATCATCCGCATCGGTGCGGAAGTGAAACCCGGCGACATCCTCGTCGGCAAGATCACTCCGAAGTCCGAGACGGAACTCGCCCCGGAAGAACGCCTGCTGCGTGCCATCTTCGGTGAAAAGGCCGCGGACGTGAAGGACACCTCGCTGCGCGTGCCTTCCGGCTGCGTCGGCATCGTCCAGGACGTCCGCGTTTCCCAATCCGGCTTCGCCAAGAAGCGCGCTGAAAAGGTCGATCCGGTCGAGTTGAAGAAGACGCTCAAGAAGATCAACGACGAGCACAAGAAGAAGGCCGACAAGCTGACCGACGACCTCACGGAGCGTCTCTCGGACATCCTGCTCGGCGAGAAGATCCCGCTCGACGTGGTCAACGCGCAAACCGGTGAAATCATCATCCCGGCGAACCGCAAGATCACCAAGACGCTTCTCCGCAAGCTGGCTTCCGTCCACGACCACATCGAAATCGATCCCTCCCCGATCCGTAACAAGATCCTGGAAATCATCGGTTCGTTTGAAGGCCGTTTCCAGGAGCTCGACACCGAGCGCGAGCGCAAGCTCGACTCGCTGGAGTCCGGTGATGAAGTCGACCCCGGCGTCATCAAGGAAGTGAAGGTCTTCATCGCCGCGAAGCGGAAGCTTTCGGTGGGTGACAAGATGGCGGGACGCCACGGAAACAAGGGCGTTGTCGCCACCATCGTTCCCGAGGAAGACATGCCGTATCTGGCGGATGGAACTCCGGTCGACATCTGCCTCAACCCGCTGGGCGTGCCCTCGCGGATGAACGTTGGACAGGTTTTGGAAACCCACCTCGGTGTCGCCGCGAAGGCGCTCGGCTTCAAGGTGGCCACCCCGATTTTCGACGGCATCAAGGAAGAAGTCATCTGGGACTTCATGTCGGAAGCCAAGAAGGTGGACGGCGTGAAATTCGTCGGAGAGGCCGGCAAGGTCCGCGAGCGCAAGCCCGGCGAAAAGGAAAGCCGCGGCTACACCTGGATCGGCGACGGCAAGGACGGCACGACGGGAGGCAAATCCACCCTGTATGACGGCCGCACCGGCGAGGCATTCCACAACCCGGTCGTGGTGGGATACATCTACATCCTGAAGCTCGGTCACTTGGTCGCGGACAAGATCCACGCCCGTGCCGTCGGTCCCTACTCGCTCGTCACCCAGCAGCCGCTGGGAGGCAAGGCGCAATACGGTGGCCAGCGTTTCGGGGAAATGGAAGTGTGGGCACTGGAGGCGTATGGCGCCGCCTACACCCTCCAGGAATTGCTCACCGTCAAATCCGACGACGTGCAAGGCCGGACCCGGATCTACGAAGCGATCGTCAAAGGCGACAACAATCTCGAGGCCGGCACGCCGGAATCGTTCAACGTGCTCATCAAGGAAATGCAATCCCTGGGACTGGACGTGCGTCCGGGCCGCAAGGGTTCGACCCATGGCTCCGGCATGACCGGTGGCCTGGACGACTACTCCCTGGATGACCTTACCCTGTAATTTTAAACGCGAGCCAAAACTGACCCAACACGTTGCTACTACTATGAGTGTCGATAACAACCTTCGCGAACTATTCGGCGTGGACGAGCGCCCGGAAGCCTTTGACCAGGTTTCCATCACCGTCGCATCCCCGGACATCATCCGCTCCTGGTCCAAGGGCGAGGTGAAGAACCCGGAAACCATCAACTACCGGACCTTCAAGCCCGAGAAGGGCGGCCTTTTCTGCGAGCGGATCTTCGGACCCACCCGCGACTGGGAGTGCGCCTGCGGCAAATACAAGCGCATCAAGCACAAGGGCGTGATCTGCGACCGCTGCGGCGTGGAAGTCACGCTGAGCCGCGTGCGCCGCGAGCGCATGGGCCACATCGAGCTGGCCGTGCCCGTCTCGCACATCTGGTTCTACAAGTGCATGCCTTCCCGCATCGGCCTCATGCTCGACATGAGCGCCCGCCAGCTGGAGCGCGTGATTTACTATGAAGACTACGTGGTGACCGACCCGGGCAACACCGCCCTGGAAATCGGCCAACTGCTGACGGAAAGCGAACTCCGCGAGGCGGAAGACACCTATGGCGACGGATCCTTCCAAGCCAGCATGGGTGCCGCCGCGGTCATGGAACTGCTCCGCCAGTGCGACCTGGCCGATCTGGTCACCAAGCT
>CAXTTX010000205.1:0-1051 GCA_964247045.1 uncultured Verrucomicrobiales bacterium
CTCACCGGCACCATCGTCGGCTACGCCTACCTCATGGAACTCTTCGTCGCCTTCTACTCCGGCGGGATCTATGAAATGGATGCCTTCAAATACCGCATCGCCGGTCCTTACTGGTGGGCCTACGCGGCCATGATGTCCTGCAACGTCCTTTCCCCGCAGCTCTTCTGGTTCAAGTGGTGCCGCGAGAACCTCTGGGTCATCATGGGCGTCTCGATGTGCGTTAACGTCGGCATGTGGTATGAGCGCTTCGTCATCATCTGCACCACCCTCGCCCGGATGTTCCTTCCCGGCGACTGGAAGACCTACTCGCCCAGCGGCGTGGAAATCATGACCTTCATCGGCACCATTGGCCTCTTCCTCGCGCTCTTCCTCATGTTCCTCCGCTTCCTGCCTTGCATCAACATCGCGGAAGTGAAGTGGACCCTGCCCGAGTCAGATCCCCATTTCGACGACTACGAAAGCCACCCGGATGCGGGGGTTGTCAAGGAAGCCGCCTACCAGAAGGAACTCGCTTCCTCCAAGTGACCCGCAACGCCTAACTTCATCTTTCCCGACCAGTGAGCACCACCCGCAAACGCGTCTACGGCTACCTTGCCGAGTTCAAGAGCGCCTCCGCCCTTTACAAGGCGGCGGAGAAGATCCGCGACGCCGGCTTCAAGAAATGGGACTGCTATTCCCCGTATCCCATCCACGGCCTCGACGGCGCGATGGGTATGAAGCGGTCCATCCTCCCTTGGTTCGTCTTCTTCGGCGGCATCACCGGTACCGCCACCGCCTTCGCCTTGGCCTATTCCACCCAGGTGGTCATCTACCCGACGGTTGTGCAGGCAAAGCCCGCGAACATCTTCACCGTGCCGGCTTTCTTCCCGATCATGTTCGAGCTCACGATCCTTTTCTCCGGTTTCACGGTGCTCTTCGGTCTGCTGGCCCTCATGCAGCTGCCGCGCTTCAACCACCCGCTTTTCGCCAGCCGGCAGTTCCACCGCGCCACGGATGACGGCTTCTTCCTCGCCATCGAGGCCCGTGACCCGAAGTTCAGCCCCAATGGCAC
>CAXTTX010000205.1:1061-9341 GCA_964247045.1 uncultured Verrucomicrobiales bacterium
CCCGTGACCTGCTTGCCGAGATCGGCGGCGCCAACATCGAACTGGTCGAGGAAGAAGACCAATGAAGCCACCGGCGGCCACCACCTCCCATTCCAATTTCCACTGACATCCCATGCGCTACTTTTTCATCGTCTACGCGCTGATCGCCCTGATGGTCGTCGGTCTCTTCGGCGTCCGCGGGCAGAAGTTCTCCAAGCCCCCGGTCCGGATCTTCCCGGACATGGACGAGCAGGACAAGATCAAGCCCCAGAAGCCGGACGCCTTCTTCGCCGACGGCCACGGCTCGCGCCTGCCTGTCACGGGCACCCAGCCCCGCGGCTTCAATGAGGCAGGTGCCATGGAAATCGGCGGCGTTCCGGAATATGAGTTCGGCGGTCAGACCGGTTACTACTACACCGGCCACGTCGGCGACTACTTCGGCACCGGCATGCCGGAGGAACTCAAGCTCACCGAGGAATCCGCCGCCGCCCTGCTGCTTCGCGGCAAAGAGCGCTTCGGAATCTACTGCGCCGTCTGCCACGGCCTCTCGGGAGACGGGCAGGGGATGACCAGCCACTACGGCGTTCCCGGCATCGCCAACTTCCACTTGGAAACCTTCGGCGCGGCAAAATACCCGGACGGACGCATCTTCGAAGTCATCACCAATGGCAAGGGCATGATGGGGGCCTACGGCTACAACATCCCCGTGCGTGACCGCTGGGCGATCATCGCCTACCTCCGCACCCTGCAGGCCGCGAAGGCAATCCCCGCCCCGACCAAGTAACTTTTTCCTGATCCAAAACGAAATGGGCCACCACCACGTCACCTCCGCCGACATCGCGATCAACGGCGACCACCTCGATCCCGCTTCGGTATCGAAAGTGAAAACCATTGCCCTGGCGATTGCCGTCCTCGGCTCCATCGTCAGCGCGCTCGCCCTGTTCGGGGTCTTTGGGCAGAAAATCGCCGGCATCTACGCCTACTCCTGGGAGTTCGCCTTCTACTTCTTCCTCACCCTGCCCATCGGCGGGGTCTTCTGGGTCCTTCTCCACAACGTGTCCAACGCGAGCTGGGGCACTTCCGTCCGCCGCGTGTTCGAGAACCTCGGGTCGATTTTCCCATGGATGTTCCTCTTCGCCATCCCCCTGATGGTTCCCAGCGTCCAGATGTATCTCTACGAGTGGATGAACATCCATCGCGCTGCCCCCGGCGACGTGAAGGAGCACCTTCACCACGTGGATCACCTGCTCTATAACAAATACTGGTTCATGAGCACCCCGTTCTGGTATGGCCGCATGATCTTCTACTTCGTCGCCTTCAGCGCCGTCATCATCGGCCTCCGCAAGCTCTCCACCGACCAGGACACGGATCCGAATCCCGGCACCGCCCGTCTCCTCAAGGCGCGCTACCATTCGAACTACCCGCTCATCATCTTCGCGCTCACGATCACCTTCACCGGTTTCGACTTCGCCATGGGCCTCGACTACAAGTGGTTCTCCACCATGTGGGGTGTCTACCTCTTCGCCGGTTCCGCACTGAACTCCATGGCCGTCGGCGTCCTCGTCTGCGCCTGGTTGAAAAGCAAGGGCCACCTCAAGCACGTCGTCGGTCCGGAGCAGTTCCACATCATGGGCAAGCTCATGTTCGCCTTCACCACCTTCTGGGCCTACGTCACCTTCTCCCAGTTCTTCCTCATCTGGTATGCGAACATCACCGAGGAAACCTCCTATTTCCTGACCCGGAACACGGGCAACTGGAACATCGGCATGTATTTCCTCGTCTTCGGTCACTTCGTGGTGCCCTTCGTCATCCTCCTCCAGGCTTGGCTCAAGCGGAACCCGAAAACCCTCTCGATCATGGCGGTTTACACGCTCTGCATGCACGTGCTGGACCACTACATCATCACCATCCCGGAGCGCGGCGTTTCGCTCGGCAACATGCTGGCGAAGGATTCCCACGGCAAGGTCCTGCTGGACGGTCACGCCGTTTTCGGTGACATCCAGATCTCCATCCCCGGTGCCTTCTGGTTCGACATCCTCGCCTTTGTCACGATCGGGGCGGGCTTCGTCTTCTTCCTCCTCCGCGCCCTCGGCCAGCACTCGCTCTATCCGAACCGCGACCCGCGCATCCTCGAGTCCGCGAACATCTCCAACTGATCCCTTTCCCGCACATGGACCACACCCGCGACAACGCGATTATCCGCTTCACCACCTTCTGGTGGGGCCTCGCAACGTTCCTGATCTTCGCGCTCCTCATGGCCGTGATCTGGCTCTTCGCCCGTTCCGAGCCGGAAACCATGGAAGACGCCGCCTCCAAGCCGCGCTATGAGACCAAGGCGAAGACGGATGCCGCGCAGGCCGCCGCCATCACCCCGGAAGCGCTCAAGACCGCCCTGGCCGCCGAGGCAAAGGCACTCGCCGCCTCCAAGCCCGTCGCCATCGAGAAGCCGGAACAAATCGTTCCCAATTCGCCGACTGCCAAGAAACTCGCTTCCGCTCCCGCCGTGGACACCAAGGCGATCGATGCCGCTCCCGCCTCCGCGGACGAGCCGATCGATCCCGCCGTCATGACTGCTGGCAAGGCTTCCTTCATGCTTTGTGCCGCCTGTCACGGCCAAGCCGGGGAGGGGACTCCCATTGCTCCGCCGCTCGCCGGCTCGGAGTGGGTTACCGGTCCGGTTTCGAACTTGATCCGCATCCAGCTCCGCGGCCTCACCGGCCCGATCACCGTCGCCGGCAAGGAATACAACGCGCCCGGCGGCATGGCCGCGCTCGCCTATCAGACGGACGAACAGATCGCCCACGTGCTGACCTACGTGCGCAACAGCTTTGGCAACAAGGGTTCCGCCGTGAAGGCCGAACAGGTTGCCGCCCTCCGCAGCGAGGTGGGCAAGCCGCAATGCACCACGGCGGATCTCACCAAGCCCTGATTCCCCAGCCCTTTTTCTCCATTTCAAAAGCCGATGTCTTCCACCCCAACCACGACTGACCAGGACGCCTTGCTCCGCGCGGGAATCGACCGCTCGCTGCGTCATCCGGTGATGTTCTTCATGACCAGCGGTGCCGCCTGGCTCGCCGTCTCGATCGTGCTCGGCATCATCGCCTCAGGGAAGGTCCATCATCCCGGCTTCCTGTGGAGTGACGGCTGTGCCTGGCTCACCTACGGCCGCGTTTTCCCGGCTCACATCAACGCGCTCATCTACGGATGGGGTTTCCAGGCCGCGTTTGCCGCGATCATCTGGCTCATGGCCCGTCTTTCCCGCAAGGAGTGCACCGCTGCCGGCATCATCCTCACTGCCGGCCACGTCTGGAATCTCGGTGTCAGCCTCGGCATCATCGGCATTCTCTCGGGCAACGGCACCGGCCTCCCTTGGATGGAATTCCCGTTCTTCACCTGGCCTGTTCTTCTCGTCAGCTACTTCGCGATCGTTATCTGGTCGTTCATCCAGTTCCGCGTCCGCCCGGAGGGCCACGTCTACATCTCCCAGTGGTACATCTTGGCCGCCATGGTCTGGTTCCCTTGGATCTTCATCACGGCGAACACGCTTCTCCATTGCCTCCCGGGCCACCCGGTGATGGCGGCGGGTATCAACGCCTGGTACAAGTCCGCCTTGATGTTCCTCTTCTTCACTCCGGTGGCACTGGGCACTGCCTACTACCTCGCCCCGAAGGTGACCGGACGCCCCGTTCACAGCTACTCGCTCGCGAAGCTCGGCTTCTGGTCGCTGGCAATCATCGCTCCCTGGGCTGGCATGCAGAAACTCGCCGGCGCGCCGATTCCGTATTTCCTGCCTTACTTGGGCGCCGCGGCCACCGCCCTGCTTTTCATCCCGTCCATCGCCGCGTCGGTGAACCTGCTCCGCACCATGAACTCCTCGCCGGATGTCATGAAGGGCAGCCCCTCGCTTCGCTTCGTCGCCGCGGGTATCGTCGGCCTGATGATCCTGGCGGTCGCGGCGGTCTTCCTCAATCTGCCGGGTTCCACGCTTCCGATGACCCAGTTCTCGCTCTCCGGCTATGGCTTTGAAATCCTCGCCCTTTACGGCTTCTTCACGCTCGTGATGTTCGGCGCGATCTATTTCATCGTCCCGCGCGTCACCCGCCGCGAGTGGCTTTCCCGCCGCCTCATCACCGTCCACTTCCTTTTCTCTGCCTACGGCATCGCGGCCGTCGCCCTCTTCGCTCTCTTGGGCGGACTGGAACAGGGGCTTGGCCAGGAAGACTGGCAGCAGCCTTGGGCCGCCGCCGCCTCCCGCGCCTATCCCTACGCCGTCGGAACCACCATCGCCTGGTGCTTCATCCTCTTCTCGAACGTCTGGTTCTTCATCCACCTCACGCTCATGTGGCTGCGCCTCGGCCGCCGCAGTTCCCACCCGACCCTGCTCGTCGCCGCTTCCCACGGCCACCACCCCAGCCCCCACGGTGAGGAAGGCGATATCGACAACGCCGGGCCCGGGCACATGGGTGCCGCCCACTAATCAAAGATTTCCTAATTTCATGAGCCTCCGCACCTTCATCCTCGGTCTTTCCGCCAGCTTCGGCATCGCCTGGCTCGCGATCGTCGTCGTGCCCTTCATCAAGATGCGCAATCTCGCGCCCATCCAGTTGAACGAGGCGACCGACGGCACCACCGGAATCTTCTTCCCGAAACGCACCGGCCGCGTGGCCGACGGCGCCCAAATCTACGCGGAAAACGGCTGCTACCTCTGCCACACCCAGTTGGTCCGTCCGACCTACGCCGGTAATGACCTTTATCGTCCCGACTGGGGCGGCCTCAAGGCGGATGCCGACCGTGGCGACACCCGCCGCGAGACGAATGCCTACGACTTCTTCGGCGAGAGATTCGCCCAAATCGGGGTTGCCCGGATGGGCCCGGATTTTTCGAACCTCGGTCGCCGCGTGGAAACGCTCTATGCCAAGGGTACCGACCCGACCAAATGGCTCTACGCCCACCTCTACAATCCCCGCAACGAGCCGCAGCGCTGGAAGTCCACCTGCCCGTCCTACCGCTTCCTCTTTGAAGAGCGCAAGGTCACCGGTGCCGTCTCCGCGGATGCCGTGTTGGTGAAGAAAAACGGCACCGTCGAAATGGTGCCGAGTTCCGACGCAAAGGCCCTTGTTTCGTACCTGCTCTCGCTTAAGAAGGACCAGAAGGTTCCCGCCGCCCTCGACTTCGCCCCTGCCAAGAAGAAGGGCTGAGAACCCGCTCCCGATTTCCATTCCACCTATTTCCAGAAGATGTCTCTGCCAAATCAAAAGCCGGACCTTGAGGACTCCATCAACGTGGCGGAAGCCCACGGCCGGGTCGTCCGCGAAGCTGCTGCCTGCGCCCGTGAAAAGCGGATCGTTGACAACGGCATCGCACCGATCTCCCTCTGGTCCTTCGGTGCCTGTGGCGCGGTCCTTCTGATCGCCGGCGGTATCCTCGGCGGGGCCGGCAGCCTTTTCAGCTACGGCTCCACCTTCCGCGAGGGCTATGTCCGTTCCGCCGCTCCCGGTGCCGCGGACAAGGGCGCGGAACCCAAGGAAGCCCTTGCCGCCTACATGGCGAAGGGTGGCAAGATTTACTCCGCGAAGTGCAACGGCTGCCACGGTGCTGATGCCAAGGGCAACGGCTCCACCTTCCCGTCTCTCGTCGGCACGGAAGGCTGGCCCAGCGGCCATACCGAATTCTTTGCCATGATCGTCCTCAACGGTCTGGAAGGCCCCGTCCATGACGGCAAGACCTATGGCGTGATGCCCCCGCAGGGGATTGGCATGACCGCCGAGGACCTCGCCGGCGTCATGACCTACGTCCGCAACAGCTTCGGCAACAGCAAGGGCGACGTCATCACCACCGAGATGGCCCAGGCCGCACTCGACATCTCCGCCAAGCGCAAGAACGCCGGCAAGTCGGTCACCGGTGCCGAACTCAAGGCGGACCACGACAAGGATCTCCCCGGCGAAAAGCTGGATCCCAAGACCCTGCTCGATCCCATCACGCTCGCCCCTGCCAAGAAGTGATCCCGGCAGTCCCTTTTCATTTTCAAGAAATCATTCAAGCAACCTACACTGATCCCCGGAACCCCTTGCCGCCACGCCCGGCCCCACGGTTCCGGATCTTCCAAAGCCGCCAGACGGAAATATGAGCTCTCACGCGAAATCACACTCAGGGCACGACGCCCACGACGATCACCATCACGACGATCATCACCATGATCCGGGGTTCTGGAGAAAATACGTCTTCTCCACCGACCACAAGATGATCGGCATGCAATATGGCATCACCGCCATGTGCTTCCTGGCCTTCGGGTTCTACCTGATGATGGTCATGCGCTGGAGTATTGCCTACCCGCACCAGCCGCTCCCCGAATGGATGAGTTGGGTCTTCAACGACGGCTGGAAGGCCCGTTGGCTCCAGGACGGCAAGGTCACCGGTGAGACCTACAACATGTTCGGTGCCATGCACGGCACCATCATGGTCTTCCTTGGCATCGTGCCACTCGGTTTCGGTGCCTTCGGCAACTACGTCACCCCGCTCCAGATCGGTGCCGTCGACATGGCGTTCCCGCGTCTCAACATGGCCAGCTACTGGGTCTACCTCGCCGGTGGCTTGATCATGTGCGCCTCGTTCTTCATGGAGTCCGGCGCGGCCAAGTCCGGTTGGACGAACTACTCGCCCTTGGCGGGCTTTGCGGACGGGCAGGTGGTGAACCAGTTCCTCGCAGGGCAGTCACAGTGGCTCATCGGACTCGTGCTCTTGATCACCTCGTCGCTGCTGGGGTCGGTCAACTTCATCACCACCATCATCAATCTCCGTGTCCGCGGCATGACCTGGATGCGCATGCCCTTCTTCGTCTGGTCGATGCTGGTCACCGGTTTCCTGCTCCTGCTCGCCTTCCCGCCGCTGGAAGCCGCCGGCATCATGCAGCTGATGGACCGGGTGGGGCACTCCTCCTTCTTCATGCCTTCCGGGCTCTTCACCAAGAGCGAGGGCTTGGCCGATCTCTCCGGCGGTGGCTCGCCGCTGCTGTTCCAGCACCTTTTCTGGTTCCTCGGTCACCCGGAGGTGTATGTGCTTCTTCTTCCTGCCTTCGCCTGCGTCAGTGAGATCATCCCGGCGAACACCCGCAAGCCACTCTGGGGCTACAAGTCCATGGTCTACTCGGTGCTGGTCCTCGGCTTCCTCTCGTTCGTCGTCTGGGCCCACCACATGTACATGACCGGCATGGGTGCCGCGGTGTCCACCTTCTTCCAGACCACCACGGTCATGATCTCGGTTCCCTCCGTGGTCATCATCACCGCCATGCTCATCTCGCTCTGGGGTGGTTCCATCCGCTTCACCCCGCCGATGATGTGGGCCTGCGCCTTCATCCCCATGTTCGGCATCGGCGGCCTCACCGGCCTCCCGCTCGCCTTCAACCTGGCGGACCTCCACCTTCACGATACCTACTACGTCATCGGCCACTTCCACTACGTGGTGGCACCGGGGATTCTCTTCGGCTTCTTTGGCGGCGTCCTCCACTGGTATCCCAAGATCACCGGCCGCTTCATGAGCAAAACGCTCAACCACCTGCATTTCTGGCCCAGCCTGATCTGCATGAACCTGATCTTCTTCCCGATGCTCGTCCAGGGCATGGCCGGGTTCCACCGCCGCTGGTACAACGGGGGAGACGCCTACCTCGCCAAGGGCGCGGACAGCGTGAACGTCTTCGGAAACACCGTCGTCCAGCACATTGACATGAACATCATGATGTCCATGGGTGCCTGGACCATGGCCTTCTTCCAGATTTTCTTCGTCATCAACCTCTTCACCTCCTGGAAATTCGGCAAGAAGGTCACCAGTGATAACCCGTGGGATGCCACCACCCTTGAGTGGGCCACCCCCACGCCTCCGCCCCACGGTAACTTCCTCAAGGATCCGGTCACCTACCGCGGCCCTTACGAATACAGCCGTCCGGACTGCGAGCAGGACTTCCTCCCGCAGTGGATCGAGCCGAAACATTCCGAATCCGCCGACACGGACTCGCCCGCCCACAAGCATTGAGCCCCATCCGTTCCTCCAGCCTTCACTTTCCCAAATGGAAATTCCATACGTCGTCACTCCCCGCAAGGACACCGGCCTCTTCAACTCGAAGATCGCGATCTGGTTGTTCCTGGCTTCCGAAGTCATGCTCTTCGGCGGCTTCTTCTCGGCCTACGTCTTCCTCCGCCTTGGCGCGGACTACCCGTGGCCGGAACGGACGCTTCCCGTCCTGCCGGGCCTCATCAACACCTTCGTCCTGATCTTCTCGTCGGTCACGATGGTGCTGGCGCTGTCGGC
>CAXTTX010000206.1:0-9312 GCA_964247045.1 uncultured Verrucomicrobiales bacterium
GATACCATTTTCGTCGACGGCGTTGAGATGCAGCTTGTTGCCAAGTTGAGCAAGCCCAATTACGCCGACACGTTTTGGGGAAGATTCAGGCGCGCGCTGACAGGGGTGTAACCCGATCCCGTAAAAGGGGATGAATTTTGCCTTTCCGGCATTCCTCGTTGTCTTATACGCCCTCCCCGGAGTGGCCTTGGCGAATGGCATGCGGGATTCATTCCGGAGGTTCAATGGATCCTCCCAAACGCCGGATTGGGCCTCCCAGATCGGTTACGGTGCAGCGCTGGCCCTCCCTGTTCATTGTTTGTGGATCGCGTTGGCCAAATGGCTCAAGATTGAGCCCAGACCCGATATTTTCTCGGCACTATCCCTTTTGACGGACAAATCCGGGAGCGACGCCCGAAAAGTGCTTGAGACCATCGGCAGCTGCAAGGTGCTGATTACCCTCTACTTTTCAACGGCTATCGGTGTCACCTACGCGCTTGGCAGGCTGACAGGAATTTTTCTAAGCGCGTTGTCTTTCCAGTTATTGGGAACATCCCCTTGGGATTCGGTTTTATACAATTCCAAGAGCCAGAGAAAAGCCATCACCGCCGTGGTCGAACGAGGGCCGCTGTGTTATTTGTACCGCGGGCTATACCTCAGGAAGGTTATCGACGAAAAGGGAAGCCTGAAGGGAATCTGGCTCAGCGGTCCGAAACGCAGGATCCTGACGGAAGACCGGCCCGACGATCCAAGTTCTGAAGCATTCTACCCCATCGAAGCGCACGAACTTTATCTCGCTACGGATAAGATCCAATCGCTGTCGGTTACCACGCTGGACATAGTCCCGTCCGACATGCTGAAGAACACGCAAGATATCGCCTACAAACTTTATGAAGAGAGGAGATCCGCAAACAGGGACGGCTCTGCCGATGACGACTGGGCACGCGCCTTGCGCATTCAGGCGTTGCACTACAGGTGGTCGATAGGTATCCGGACTCTTATTCCGGAGAAGATCAGATCCGAGCGCATCAAATCCGCGGAAGAGGAAATCAAAAGAGCATCTTGATTTCATCCTTTGCAGGGTGAATCTCCCCCGTCGCTTTCGCTTTCCAAGAGGCGCGCTCACCCGCTCGGAACAAGTTCACAGGCTCGCGCATGTCAGGATGGTTGGAGCCGAGGCCGCTCACAGTTTGTCGCGAAGGAACATCACCCCTCGATCAAATCCCGGGCCTCCTGGAGGAAGATGCGGGAGACGCACCAGGCGAACCAATTGCCGGGGACGGCGGGGCGGGTATCGTCCGGGATGTCGGATGCTTTTTCAAT
Source organism: uncultured Verrucomicrobiales bacterium (assembly GCA_964247045.1). Lineage (GTDB taxonomy): Bacteria > Verrucomicrobiota > Verrucomicrobiia > Verrucomicrobiales > Akkermansiaceae > Luteolibacter. The sequence continues at coordinate 1,303 of CAXTTX010000206.1, forward strand.
CGTGTCGCGCGCGAGGTTGAGCTCGGCCTCGGCGGGGGTGATTTCCCCGAGGCGGAATCTGGCCATCGCGGAGATGCAGCGGGCGGCGGAGGACCGGGTGCCGGCGGAATCCTTGTAGGCGAGGCATTTCTTGCTCCATTCGAGGGCACCCTTGAAATCACCGGTGCGGTACTGGTAGATCGCGAGGGACAGGGCATCCCAGTCACGGAGCGACGTTCGGTTCGCCCCGGCCGGAACGGACTTCTCGCACATCTCCGCCACGGGCTTGAGCCGGTCGAGCACCACCTTGTCCGCCGGCTTCAGCAGGCAGACCTTGAGCAAGTGCTCCGCCTGCATCGAGTTGGTGACATCCGCATAGCGTTCGGACGCCTCCCGGCGGAAAACCTCATAGCCGGCGGCGTCCCCGGCCTCGAGGTAAACCGGGGCAATGTAAAGGAGGTCGAGCCCTTCCACGGTCCTCATCGGGTCGCCGAGGCGGTTCGCCTGGTTCATCAGCACGAAGCAGGCGAGCGCCTGCCGCCAGCGCTGATAGACGCCGTTCCAGTTGCCGAGGAAGCGGAACACATCAGCTGCCTCGCGCGAGGGGTCGATGGAATCAAGGGGATATTCCTGCAGCAGGCGGTCGGCCTCCTCCACCTTGCCCTCGCTGAGGAGGATGGCGACGTGGGAAACATTCGCGCGGGCCTGGGCCTGGGCACGGAGATGGGCTTCCTTGCCGCGCGCGAGCTCCGCCTCCTGCTTGAGGCGCTCCTGCTCGACGAGGGCCATGCGCTCGCGCAGGTAGAGCACGGTGGCGGCACCGAGCCCACCCACCAAGGAAAGGGCGACGGCAATGCCAGAGATACAGGCCACCCGGTTCCGCCGGAAGAACTTGCCCGAGAGATAAACCCGGCTGGGGCGGCGCGCGATCACCGGCTCATTGGCGAGGAAGCGCCGGGTGTCCATGGCAAGGCTGTTGACCGTCTGGTAGCGGCGGCTGCGGTCCTTATCCATCGCCTTGATGACGATCCAGTCGAGATCGCCACGCAGGAAGGCGGCGGCCCGTTCGCGATCACGGTCCCGTACGGGCGGGTGGCCGTTGGCGTTTCCATTGGCATCCGCTCCGGCGGACGCCACCACGATGGAAGGCAGGGGCGGCTCCTGCTCGAGCAGGGTGTGACGCATCGCGGACATGCCGGATTTCACCAGCGTCTCCGCGTCGAAGGGGGCCTGTCCGGCGAGCAACTCATAGAGGAGCGCACCGAGGCTGTAGATGTCGCTGCGGGTATCGACATCGATGCCCGCCATGTCGATCTGCTCCGGGCTCATGTAAACCGGGGTGCCGATCAACTGGTCCAGCGAGGTGACGACGCCGCGGTCCTGAAGGGCGCCTTCGGTGGCCTTGGCGATGCCGAAGTCGATCACCTTCGGAATGGCGACGCCGTCGTGGGTGGCGACGAGCACGTTGGACGGCTTGATGTCGCGATGGATGATGCCCTTCTGGTGGGCATGCTGGATGGCTTGGCAGACCTGGATGAAAATGGCAAGCCGCGCGGGCACATCGAGTTTCTCATCCTCGCAATATTTCGTGATGCGCTCGCCGCGGACGAGTTCCATGACGAAGTAGGGCCGGCCGCCGGGAGTCTTGCCCGCATCGAGCACCTTCGCGATGTTCGGGTGGTCCATCAGCTCCAGCGCCTGGCGCTCGATGTCGAAGCGGGTGACAACGGACTCCGTGTCCATGCCGAGGCGGATGATCTTCAGGGCGACGCGGCGCTTCACGCGCTCCGACTCCGCCTCATAGACGATGCCGCAGCCGCCCTCGCCGATGCGGCGGATGAGCGTGTAGCCATCGATGCGGGTACCGGGGCCCTCCGCGCCCGCCATGTCGCCCGGCAGGCTGGGGATATCTTCCCCGGGGATTTCCCGGATGACTTCCTCGGCGAGTTCCGCGCGCTGGCGGCGGCCTTCCAGGAAGAAGGCGGTGGATTCACCGGCGAAGGAGAGAAGCTCCTGCATCCGGGTAAGTCCCTCCGGATCACCTTGGAACGAACGATCCAGGAAGGCGCGGCGGGTTTCCGCGTCACCGATCTCGATCGCGGTCTCGAAGATCGCGCTTTCGATCTCCGGACCGGGCTCGTTTGCCAGGTTCTCGGTGGGCGGGGTTTTCATGTCAAAGGGTCAGGTGGCCACGGGAAGCCGCTCAGGTTCTCGGTTGCTCCGTTGAACCGCGCTTTTGGAGGCGGGAATCCGACAGGGAACACGGAGTGCGGATCATTTTTTCCAAGCGGGGCCAAAGGTCAGAGGACGGCGCGGATCTCGCGGTAGAGCCAGGCGCGGGCGTAGGCCCAGTAGCGTTCGACGGTACGCTCGTTGACAGACATCTCCACGGCGATCTCCCGGTTCGAGAGGCCGCCGAAGTATTTCAGGAGGACAACGCGGGCACGGATGGGGTCGATCTGGTTGAGGCGGGTGAGCGCCTCGTGGATGAGGAGGGTGTGCTCCCCGGCATCCAGGGGTTCCTTTTCCGCCTCGGACATGGGGACGGGTTTCAGGTCGCCGCCGTGCTTGTGGCGGGCGCGGCGGCGGGCGCGGTCGATGAGGATGCGGCGCATGGTTTCGGCGGCGGCGGCGACGAAGTGGGCTGAGTCCCGCCAGGACTGGTCGTCATACTCGCGCATGCGGAGCCAAGCCTCGTGGACGAGCGCGGTGGGCTGGAGGGTGTGCCCAGGCCGTTCATAGGCCATCTTCTCCCCCGCCATCCCGCGAAGGATGGGATAGAGGCGCCGGAGGTCCTCTTCGGAAAAATGGGAGAACTCTGGGGATGATGGATCCATTCGAAGGGCTTTGCGCGGGGATCCGGAGAACCGCTTCCGGCAACGGATCCAAGGATGGTTTCCCAACGTATTTACCCTGTATCGGGATTCCTGCCAGCATGAAGTGCGGTATACAAGTACCTTGGAGGGTTATACGTGCTCGCGACACAGGTAGGGCGCGGTGCGGCTTTTTGCGGCCTTGCAGACATCCGCGGGGAGTCCTTGAGCGGCGATCTTACCACCCTCCTCGCCGGCACCGGGACCCATGTCGATGATCCAATCGCTGGCGGCGGCGACTTTCATATCGTGTTCGACGACGATCACGGTATTGCCGGATTCAACGAGGCCATGCAACTGGGACATCAGCATTTCCACGTCGGAGGGATGGAGGCCGGTGGTGGGCTCGTCGAGGATGTAGAGGGTGCCGCCTTTGCCGGGGCGTTGCAGTTCGGTGGCAAGCTTGATGCGCTGAGCCTCGCCGCCGGAGAGCTCGGTGGCGGGTTGGCCGAGGCGCAGATAGCCGAGGCCAACTTGCTTGAGAACTTCGAGCGAACGCGCGACCGTTTTGTCGCCATCGAATAAATCGGCCGCCTCCTCGACCGTCATGGCAAGGACGTCGGCGATGTTCCTGCCGCGGTATTGGATTTCCAAGGTGGCGGGATTGTAGCGGGCACCCTGGCATTTCGGGCAGGGCGCATAAACGCCGGGAAGGAAGAGCAACTCCACGAAGACCCAGCCCTCGCCCTCGCAAGTCTCGCAACGGCCACCGGCGACATTGAAGGAGAAGCGTCCCGCGCTGTAGCGACGGTTCACGGCGGCGGGTGTGGCGGCGAAGATCTTGCGGACCTGGTCGAAGAGGCCGGTGTAGGTGGCGAGGTTCGAACGCGGCGTGCGCCCAATGGCTTTCTGATCGACCTCGACGAGGCGCTGGATTTTCCGCATGCCAGCGATGATCTCGCCTTCGCTGGGAACGGCCTCCTCTTGTTCGCCAGCACCGACGCGAGAATGTCGTTGACCAGGCTGGATTTTCCGGAACCGGAGATGCCGGTGACGGTGGTGAAAACACCCAGCGGAAAATCCACGTCCAGATTGCGGAGATTGTTCCGGGTGATGCCCCGCAACTTCAGCCACGCCGAGGGCCTTCTAACAGATCGAACGGTCCCCTTCCCTTCCGCAAAAACATGACGCGCGGTTTCCGATCGGGAAATCGCCCGCAAGCCCGGCAAGGGGCCGCTATAAAGGATCTCACCGCCTTGTGAACCGGCAGCCGGTCCAACGTCGACAATCCAGTCCGCACGGCGGATCACCTCGATCTCGTGTTCGACAACAAACAACGAGTTACCCGCGGCCTTGAGCTTTTCCAAGGTATCCAGCAAGGCTTCCGTATCGGCCGGATGCAAACCGGCGGAGGGTTCGTCGAGCACATAGACCACGCCAAAAAGGTTCGAGCGGACCTGGGTGGTGAGCCGCAGCCGCTGCAGTTCACCGGGTGAAAGCGTGGGGGTATTGCGATCCAGCGAAAGGTAACCGAGGCCGAGGTCCAAGACAACATCCAGGCGGCCGCGGAGGTCCTCCACGATGCGGCGGGTGACGATCAGTTTTTCCGGGTGCTCCCTGGCCATCTTGCGGGAGCCTTTCGGCTGGTTTCCCGCATGATCCCCCGTATAGGGGGCGAGGCGCGAGGCGAGTTCCTTCAGGGGAAGATGGGAAATTTCGGAAATGTCGAGCCCGGCGAATTTCACGGAGAGGGCCTCGGGCCGGAGACGTTTGCCATTGCAGGACGGGCAGGGACTGCTGAGCATGAACTTCGCGACGCGCTTCTTCATCGCGGCGCTTTCGGTCTTCGCAAAGGTTTCCGTCACGTAGCGGCGGGCCCCGGTGAAGGTGCCCATGTAGTCGGGCGGGAGCTTGCGCTTGATTGCCTTTTGGATCTCCGCGTGGTTGAGGCGCGAATAGACCGGGACCACGGGTTGCTCATCGGTGAAGAGCAGCCATTGGCGGGCCTTCTTGGGAAGGTCGCGCCAGGGCGTGTCGATGTCGTGGCCGAGGGTGGTGGTGATGTCACGGAGGTTTTGCCCATGCCACGCGGGAGGCCACGCGGCGATGGCGCGCTCGCGGATGGTGAGGCGGTCGTCGGGAACCATGGAACGCTCGGTGGCTTCATAAACGCGGCCAAGGCCATGGCATTCAGGACACGCTCCCTCCGGAGTGTTGGGAGAGAATGACTCGGCGTATAACAGTTCCTGTCCGGCGGGGTAATCACCCGCGCGGGAGTAGAGCATGCGGAGGAGGTTCGACAAAGTGGTCACGCTGCCGACCGAGGAACGGGTGGTGGGCGCGCCGCGTTGCTGCTGGAGGGCGACCGCCGGGGGCAGTCCGTCGATCTCGTCCACCTCCGGCGTGCCGACCTGGTGAAAGAGCCGCCTGGCGTAGGGAGCCACCGACTCCAGGTAGCGCCGCTGGCCCTCCGCGTAAAGGGTGCCGAACGCAAGGGAAGATTTGCCCGAACCGGAGACGCCCGTGAAGACCACCAGCGCATCGCGGGGGATTTGGAGCGAAACGTTCTTCAGGTTGTGAACGCGCGCACCACGGACGGTGACAAAATTGGTATCCCCCGGTCTCATGAGCCCGCTTTCACCATGGAGAGGAACCACGAACCGCTCTTGTCCATGCAAAATCAATAGGGCCATGAGGCGAGCATCGCAAAAGAATTCCTCACGCATCACCTTCCGGTGGAGCAAAAGGGGGTCTCTATCGAACCGCCCGTTCCCGCGGCTTCCTCGGACCGGGTCTCGAGGTTGCCAGGGAAAGTCCCCATGTGCATTTTGAAACGGCTGGCATGCATTCCGCCTGAAGGCTGCCGTGGCCTCACACCAAATTGCCGCATTTTACGGCAATCCGCACGAGGTCCTGTTTGGCATATTCCCTGCGAAGGCTGCAGCCCTGTGGGTTCGCCTCACAAACCGCTTCTTGATTTTTTTCCAAGCCCCTCTCGCGTTAACCGTCCGATGAAACCATTTTTCCTCGCGTTTCTTCTCGTCGCCCTGCCCGCCTTTTCGAAGGAAAACCTTCTGGAGGAGGTGGCCGCTTTCCCGAAACAACAGGTTACGGGAGTCGGGGTTTCAAAAACCAGCGGGCGCGTGTTCGTGAACTTTCCCTATTGGTCCGCCGAACACACGATTTCGGTGGCAGAGATCCAGAATGGCAAGCCCATCGCATTTCCGGATGAAGCGTGGAACACGAAGGATGGCGAGGCCGCGAAGCGCTTTGTCTGCGTGCAAAGCGTCGTCGTGGACGACGCGGACCGGCTCTGGATTCTGGACACCGGATCTCCCTTGCAAAAAGGGGTGGTGGAAGGCGGTGCAAAACTGGTCGTGGTGGATCTCAAATCCAACCGCGTGGAAAAAGTCCTCCCCGTCAGCCGCGATTGCGCTCCTGAGAAATCCTATCTCAACGACATCCGCATCGACACGAAGGCAAACCAAGCGTTCATCACCGAATCCGGGGTGGGATCGATCATTGTCGTCGATTTGGAAACCGGGGCGGCGCGGCGTTTCCTTGCCAACCATCCTTCCACCAAGGTGGAAATCGGAACCGAGTTGACCGTCGATGGCATCAAACCCATCGACCCCGCCACCAACGGCACGCCCCAGTTCCAGGCGGACGGCATCGCTTTGGATGCGACCAAGGGCATTCTCTATTACCACGCGCTGACGGCCCGCACGCTTTATAAGATCAAGACCTCGGCGCTCACCGCGCCGGAAGCCACCGACACCTCGGTGGTCGCCGCGGTGGAAAGAGTCGGCACCACGGAAGCTCCGGACGGAATGCTGGAAACTCCGGAAGGGGACGTGCTGCTGGCTGCGTTTGAAAAGAACGCGATCGTCCGCGTGAATCCCTCCTCCGGCAAATCCACAACCGTGGTGGAAGACAAGAAACTGCAATGGCCTGACACCCTCGCCTGGGGTCCTGATCATTGGCTCTACGTCACCACCTCTCAGATCCACCGCACGCCTAAATTCAACGCGGGGGAAAGCAAGCTGGAGGAACCTTTCAAGGTCTACCGCCTGCAGGTGAAGCCCGGCGGCTCCCCTTCTCCCAATCCCTAACCATCAATCCAAACCGATCAAACCTATGAACCGCAGACAATGTATCAAAACCGGCGCGCTCGCCGGTCTCGCCCTCACCATCGGCAGTTCCAACATCTGGGCAGCCAGCGGCATGCTCGGCAAGATGGGCCCCGACGAATGGAACAAAGCCAACGAGGATGCCGGTGCCGGAGTGAAGGCTCTCTCCGCCGGGAGTTCCCCGCTGTCTGAAGATGATGCGAAACTGCTCAAGGAAATCGCCATGGGCGGGATGATGCAACTGAAGCTCAGCGAGGTCGCGGCCAGCATGGCTTCCTCCGAGGACGTCAAGATGATTGCCAAGGCCGAGGTCGAGGAACAGACCATCGTCGGCGCGAAGGTGAAGGAAATCGCCGCGGCAGGCGGGGTCACGCTTCCGGCTGAACCTGATGAGGACACGACGAAGGCGGTCGAAAAGCTGAAAGCCCTCAAAGGTCTTGAACTCGACACCCACTATCTCGACCAGACCGGCATCAAGGGCCACGAGAAGCTGAAGGACACCATGGAGAAGGTCCAGTCAAAGGCTGAAAGCTCCGTTCTCAAGACGCTCGCGGGAGCAACCCTCCCGATTATCAAGGTCCACCTCCAGGTGTCCAAGGACGAGGCCGCCGACATGGAAAAGGCCGGCAACTGATCACCATTTCGTTAGAATTCCACTCCCATGCCAACACGCAAATCCCCTCCCGCGCCGGAGACCCCGAAACCTTCAAAAATCCCGGCTGAAACCCACCAGACCAACGACGGTAGCCAACCGCATCTCACCACGAACCAGGGCATCCCGGTCGCGGACAACCAGAATTCACTGAAGGCCGGGGTCCGCGGACCGGTGCTGCTGGAAGACTTCATCCTGCGGGAGAAAATCACCCACTTCGACCACGAGCGCATCCCGGAGCGCATCGTCCATGCCCGGGGCTCCGGGGCACACGGCTACTTTCAGCCGTATGAATCTCTGGCGGATATCACGATGGCGAAGTTCCTGCAGGATCCGAAGAAGCGGACCGAGGTTTTCGTGAGGTTTTCCACGGTGGCGGGTGGCGCGGGCTCCGTCGATCTGCCGCGCGACGTGCGGGGCTTTTCGGTGAAGTTTT
>CAXTTX010000207.1:0-3824 GCA_964247045.1 uncultured Verrucomicrobiales bacterium
CAAGGACCGCGGCATCGACGCCACCGTCTCGGAGCCTCCCTACGACGCCGGAAAAATCCGCGAGCAATGGATCGTCCTCTGTTTTTGCGCCGGGCTCGCCCTCCTTGCCCTGTTTTTCCTCCTCCGCACCCTCGGCCGCAGCATTGTCGCCGACGACACCGGGGTCACGTCGCAGCAGGGCAAGCGCGTCCCCTACGCCGACCTGAAACGACTCGATCTCCGCAAGTGGGATACCAAGGGCCTCGCCTTCATCGACTACGACGGCCCCTCCGGAAAGGGCCGCATGCGGGTGGATGGCCTCACCTACGGCGGCTTCAAAAAGGAGAAGGGGGAACCCGCCGAAGCCCTCATGAAGTTCATCCGCTCCCGCTTTTCCGGTGAAATTGTGGAATACGCCACCGTGGTCTCCGCCGGGCCCCAGGACAACCCTTCCAAGACCGCATAGGGCATTTTATTAGGGCATCCGTGCTTTTCCCACTTTTGGATCGTTTTCGGAGTTGCCAAGCCCGCATTCACAGCGATAACCAAGCCCAACGCCAACCCTCAAACTTAAAGCTACCATGTCAGATAAAAGTATCGAAGCCCGTGTAAAGGACATCATCGTGGACCAACTTGGCGTCAACGCTGATCAAGTGACCGCCGAAGCCAAATTCGTCGAGGATCTCGGCGCCGACTCCCTCGACACCGTCGAACTCGTGATGGCCTTCGAGGAAGAATTCGACATCGAAGTCCCCGACGAAGAGGCCGAGAAGCTCCAGGCCGTCGGCGACGTGGTAACCTACATCACCAGCCAGCAGGCCTGATTGGCTCAGCGGTAGGCGAACGCTTTGTCACAGGGCGGGCTCCTCCGGGATGTCCGCCCTTTCTCTTTTTGCAATAAACCAATTCCGGGCCACCCTGTAGGGCCAATGCATTCACCGGACGATATCCACTACGCGCTTGAAACGACCAAAGTCCTGCGCGAGCCGGACCGTCGCATCGACACCTTTGGCGAAACCCGGTTTGAGTTCCAGTTGCTTAGCGAGTTGATGGATCGTTCCGGCGAGGTCCGCATCCGCTCCGGCGAGGTCGAGGCCCTGCGCCCTAGGATTCTCCGTCCCGCCGCCTACAACGAGGTGGAACTCGACGGCTTCGACCCTTCCGCCCGCGCCCGCTTCGACAAGCTCGTCGATAAACTCCGCGCGGAGGGCAAGGACCTCGCCTTCCTCCAATACGGCTTCAAGTTCCGCCGCGGCCAGGTCCACGAGGAGATCATCCACGATTCGCTCGATGCCGTCCGCGAACGCGTCCTTGAGGACACCCGCCGGACCGGCAATCCTGCCCTCGCCGTCATCGAGGGCGTGGACGACGCCTGGGAAATCTCCATCCTCAAATTTTCCTTCGAAATGATCCTCCGCTCCCACGATATCAACGCTTTCGATTTCAAGCGCCGCGGCCTCATTTGATTTCGGTCCCATGAGCCTCTGGACGCTGGTTAAAATTGTCGCCGCGCTCGCTGTGCTCGCGGTCATGGGCTTCACCGGCATGCTCGCCTATCACGTCGTCGTCACCCCGCTCGGCGGCGTTTTCGAGAAAATCATCCCGAACCCGTCTGAGGTGGTTGGAAAACAGAAGGATGTCGATTTCGTGGCGATGCTCGATTCCGCCGACCTCCCCGACGTCGATCCCGGCGAAAAAGCCTTCCAGAAAGCCCACGAGCTCCTCGCCCTGGGCAAACTCGGCGAGGCCCGCGAGAAACTGCTCAACATCGTCAACGTCTTCCCGTCTTCCTCCGCCGCCCCCATCGCCCGCCGCATCGTCGGGGAGATGAATCTCGATGAAATCCTCTCCACCACCCACATGGAAGGAAAGCAGACCCACATCGTGAAACGCGGCAACTCCTTCCTCGGCGTCGCCGGTCAATACGACACCACCCTGGACATGATCATGCACCTCAACGGCATGATGGAACTCAAGAACATCCAGCCCGGCGAGGAACTCATCGTCATGCCGCTGAATTTCCGCCTGCTCATCGAGCCCCAGCGCAAATCCCTCTCCATCTTCGACGGCGGCAAGTTCCTCCGCGAATATCCCATCGTCCGCATCGGCGGCACCGCACTCACCCCCGGCAAAACCAAAATCACCTCCAAGCTCGCGGAACTCGACGGGAAAAGCATCCCCCCGCAAAAGTCGAAGGAATACCGCGCCGCCGCGAAGATCGTCCAGCTTGGCAAGCCCTCCATCCAGATCCGCGCTGCCGACGAATCCGCGGACTCCGCCCACGGGATACTTCTTCTCCCCCAGGACATTGAGGAAATCAGCCTCCTCACCCGCGTCGGCAACGAGGTCGAGATCCGCTGACCTCCTTTCCCCCGGGGTGGAAATCGACGGGAATTCCCGACTGAGCCGCCATAATCGTGGTTCATTCAATGCTTTGAGCATTTGGGGCTCGCCCGCGCGCCAAGTTCCCCGCAGGTTCTTCATGGACTCTTGCGGTCCTTTCGAGCCGTGTCCCATCTCCTCCGTTATGGATCTATCCTCCCCCCGGATTCTTGTCATCGACCATCATCCTATTGTTCGCGAAGGCATCGTCTCGGTGCTCTCCGCGGCCTTCGTAGGCACGGAAGTAACCGAGTTCGGCTGCTTTCAGGAAGCACTCGCCCATCTTGACAAAAAACCCGCCGGGTTCGTCGTCTCCGACTTCCGGGTCAAGGGTGAAACCCTGATTTCCTTCCTCCGGGAAATCAACGGCAAGGGCTGCAAAATCCGCTGCCTCATCCTATCTGCCTTGGACGAGATCCAGGCCGGCTACCCCGGCATCAAGGCCGGAGCGTCGGGGTTCGTGGGAAAATGCTCGCCCACCACCCAGATCGTGGACGCGGTGAAAACGATCATGGCCGGCCGTCACTACGTCAGCGAGCGTCTCGCCAAGGCCCTGATGGAATCCCGCGGCTCCGACGCGCAACCCTCCGCCGGCACCCAACTGACTTCCCGCGAGCTCCAGATTTTCGCGCTCATTGGTGAAACCCGTTCCGTCTCGTTGATCGCGAGCCAGCTCGGCCTCAGCGTCAAAACCGTGGAAACCCACCGCGAGAACATCAAGAACAAGCTCGGCCATCAAAGCGCCGGCCAGCTAGCCGCCGCCGCCGTCCGCTGGCTCGACGCCAATCCGGTGGCGATCTGATTTTCTAAGTGATCCACCTAGAAAAAATAGGTGGTTCTCCCCGATGCGGAAAATCTCCATCCGGTCAGCCTGATCGTTCCGCAACGGACCCTCTCCCCCACCTTACTGATGAAACCAAATCCGCACCGCCTTCTCACCGCCACCCTGGCCTCCGTTCTTTTCACCCTGGGGATTCCAACCACCGATGCGCAAGTGCCGGGCCTGCTCAACTATCAGGGCAAGGTCACCGTCGGAGCGACGGCGTTCCAAGGAAGCGGGCAATTCAAATTCGCCCTCGTCTCCAGTGATGGGTCGGTGACCTACTGGAGCAACGATGGCTCCAGCGTCGCGGGTGGAGCCCCGACCGCGGCCGTTGCCCTGAACGTGGTCAATGGCCTCTACACGGTGCAACTTGGCGATGCCGCCCTGCCGAACATGACCGCGGTGCCGGCGGCCGTTTTCAGCAATCCGGACGTGCGCCTGCGGGTGTGGTTTAACGACGGGACGAATGGCTTCGAGCGGATCACGCCCGACCAGCGCATCACCGCGGTGGGCTACGCGATGACGGCGGCCACGGTGCCCGACGGCTCGATCACCGGCGCGAAAATCGCTCCCGGTGCCATCGGCAGCGCCCAACTCGGCCCGAATCTCAATCTCAGCGGCACGGTCACCGCGGGGAGCT
>CAXTTX010000207.1:3834-9177 GCA_964247045.1 uncultured Verrucomicrobiales bacterium
GGGGATGGCTCCGGTCTGACCGGTCTGCCAACCGGCGGCTCCGGCCTCGCCTGGAGCACCACCGCCGGCACCACGCAGGCTGCCAGCGCCAACAGCGGCTACATCGCGGAAAACGCGGCGCAAATTCTCTACACCCTTCCGACCACCGCCAGCGTGGGAGCCAGCGTGCGAATCACCGGCAGCGGGGCGGGTGGATTCAAAGTGGTCGCCGGTGCCGGGCATATCCTGCAGAAAGGCGCGCTCGGCGGCGCCGGGCTGACCACAACCTGGAATTCGGCATCGCTTGACACATCGGATTTCTATCCGGAGGGATCTCCCGGGAGGGAGAGGATCCGGGTCAGCAGCGATGGCACCAAGATGCTCATGCTGGGCTACAACGAGGTGCTCCGCTCCGGGGATGCCGGGGAAACGTGGACGAACACCCCGCAGTCCCAGCCCGAGGGGGGCGAATTACAACCGTACCGGGCGAAAGCGACAGCCGACCTCACGACGATCTATCAACCGGTGACCATTTTCACCGACTCAGGGTACTTCTACCGGAGATTTTACCTCAGCAAAAGCACCGACTCGGGTGCCACTTGGGCCGATGCTCCGGTGGTCCTGCCAGGCGGACTTGATGTGGACGGAGATTTATACGCCATGGAGTTGACCGCTGACGGAACCGGCATGTGGGTGTTCGCCAATTTCGGCTACGACCCGGAGACGAATACACAAGACTACCGGCTCTACTCATCGGCGGATTCCGGTGCGACATGGACCCAGAGCACCCTGCCCCCAGGCGCGCTCACTGATCCGGCCACCGATCGCGCTTTTCAAGTGGGCCGCAACGACGTCAGCCGGTTTCTCTTCGCCAGCGTTTCGGACGATCTCACCCACTACTACAAGACCACGGATTCCGGGGTGACCTGGACGGAAATCCCGGTCCCCGATCCATCCCCGGGGCATTATTCGGAAGCCATCATCGCCAACGATGATTTCTCGAAACTGGCTCTTTTGAAGCAGCAGGAAATCGACGACACCGATTTCCATTCCAGCGTCGTGAGCACGGACTCGGGGTCGACCTGGATCACGACGAGCGTGCGGGACAATCCGCCACGGGACCACTCGATGTATAACTTCAGTGCTTCGGCGGATTTCCAGACCTTGGCGCTCACGGAAGAGACCTATAACGACAGCCTCGATCTGGACGAACACTCGGTCCGGCTCTCAACAGACGGAGGAGCCAGTTGGCAGGCGCTGAACGGTCCGGTTTTCAGCTCGCCCTATGACGAAGCCAGCGCTCTCCGGATTTCGCCCGACGGCACGAAATTGTGGGCCACAAACGGAGATAGCTCCGCGAGCAAGTTTTACAGGACGACGCTCAACCTCACCGGCAACTACGCCATTGTCGCCAAGCAGTGGGCCAGTATTGAGTTCCAGTACCTCGGCAATGGGAACTGGGCACCGATCACCGTTACCGGCAGCGCCATCACGGAATAAGGGAGTCTCGAGCCTCACTCTCATTTCACCCATGAAGACCCCTTCACACCCGAGCGGCCGGAAGAGACGCCTGCCCGGTTTGTTCACCGCGGTGTTCGCGCTGCCCTTGGGCGGTCATGCCGAGGCGCGCAATCCGCTCTACTCCATCCCCGGTTCCGTGGTGGATGGCGGTGGGCGGCCCGGTGGCAGTTCCCACTACTCCAACTCCGGTTCGCTCGCCAGTCCCGCCGGCACCGGATCGAGCGCGAGCTACGGATTGTCCAGCGGTTTCCCCGCACAACTCGGGGAGCCCATCAACCAAGCACCCGCGGACCTCGCCCTGGGTTCCACAAGCATCGCGGAAAACGCGGCGGTGGGCTCGGTGGTGGGAAGTTTCCTCACCAGCGATCCCGACGCGGCGGGAACCTTCGCCTATTCGCTAACAAGCGGACCGGGCGACACGGACAACAGCGTCTTTGCCATTGCCGGAAGTGATCTCACGATCCACGTCACGCCCGACTTCGAGTCAAAGAGCGTTTATTCCATCCGCGTGCGCACCACGGACCAAGGGGGACTGTTCTTCGAAAAGGAATTCACGATCACCATCACCGACGTGAATGAAGCCCCCGTGGCCTCCCCGGCGACCTACGCCCGGGCGGTGGGAACTTCCTTCGGGATCAACATCGCCAGCCTGCTGGCCGCTTCCACCAGCGACCCTGAGGGTGACACGCGGACCTTGCAAAGCGTCGGCGCCTCGGCCCAGGGAGCGTCCATTTCCCAGACCGGCACCTCGATCCTCTACAGTCCGGCCAACAACAACGCCGACTCCTTCATCTATACCATCGATGACGGGCATGGAAATACCGCCAGCAGCACGATCAGCGTGATCGCCGTCAACCCGGCCGGAGCGAACCTTGCGTTTGCCCGCAACCCGCAAGGGCAGGGGGTCCCACAGTTCGCCGGCATCCCCGGCTACCCCTACTCCATCGAGCGGACCACCGATCTCCGCGTCTGGACGGTCATGCAAACCCTCAACGCCCCGGCCTCCGGCGTATTTTCCATCACGGACCCCACCCAGCCACCGGCGCCGAAAACCTTCTATCGGATGAGCTACACCCCGGCCCCCTGATCCCTCATCCCATCTCCGGTTTCCCCTCATGAACCCCATTGGACTCCTCCCGCCGTCGGCGGGTCAATGGGGTCGGTAGTGAATGGCGCTGACTCAAGCGATTGAAAGGGGGTCGGTGGTATCAAATCAAAATGGCGCTTGTTTTGATCTGATACTACGGGTGACATGTCCTCGGTTCGTCCCTCTTGATGGTAGTCTAAATGATGTCACTTGTATCACGGGGAGGAGTCGGGCTTGTCTTTTCGATAGGCGTGTTTTGCTGGGTGCTTTTTTCAATCAAGGCAGGCGAGATCCGCCTCTCGGGTTGGAGAAGATACACAAGGAAGAATGATTCCATTCTGTTTTGGACATATCTGACTATTCTGACGATATGTGCGGTTTTGGGAATGTTGGGGGGGCCTTTCTTTTCACTTTTTGAAACCGCCCGATAGCGGCAACCAACCGCAATAGGCATGCCATCTGGTTTCCGCTTTTCAAATGCCGGCTCAAAGCTTCTCCGTAAACGAACCGCAATGAGAATGCCTTGGCCTCCCGGGTATGTAACCCCGCCCGCGTTCGCCGCTAGCCTCTTCAAGCCCACTGCCGGGCACCTTCCGGGCCACAAGACTATCTCTTCACCTTGTTCACCGAGGGAAGCCAACTCCATTTCAAGAGTTGAGGCTTCTCGGACCCCGGCCGGAACCACACTTTCGCTCGCGCGATCTTGGTTAGTCCCTCATGCTTCACTTCCAACCGAACGCTGTAATTCACACCGCTCACCACCTGTTGCCTCGCATACAACACGCGGCCCAGTTCGATCTCGGAATTGGAAGCGCTCGGGAGATGATTTTGCTTCCGGACCGCAAATCTCGCCACCGCCTTAACCTTTGCGGAAAATCGATCAACCGTTTCCCACCCGCCGGGAATGGCAGGCGTCCCCCCCGCCGCGAACGCCCGGAATAGCTCATAATACTCCCCGGGATAGGGAACCCCCTCCCCGAATTCCGCCAGATAGTCCTCATATTCCCAGGATCCCTCCCAGCCTTCCCCGGTATCCACCGGGCCATCCTCGAAATCGCTCCAGTCTTCCTCGCCGCCAGCCATGCCGTCATCGGAATCCTCCCACCCATCCTCGGAATCCCACTCGCCGCCATCTTCCAGATCGACCCAACTGTCATCGAAATCCGCCGGATCGCCTTCGGAATCCGTCCACTCATCCTCACCTCCCGCCTGATCGTCCTCGGACCAGGACAGATCGTCCTCAAACCGACCATCAATATCCTCCAACCATCTCACGCTAGCTCCCGGGTCAGCCACGACCCACGTCGCCGCTACCGAAGCCGTGCCCGGTTTCTCATCTGCCCGGGCACCCGCGGAGAGCGTGAGACTCATCATCGCCGTGGCCAGCAAGCCGTTTCGGAACATCATCGCGTTTGGATTGGATTTCATGGGGAGGGTTCTGCTGCGGTATAATCCGCCGAATCGATCTCCCCCGGATCACCGGTTTTTGCAATATCCCTTTAAGGGTTCGAAAACATCGCGACCGTCGCGTCGCGACGAATGACCGCCTCGCGGCTTCAGCCGTATGAATTGAAACCGATCCGAGCCGCATCGCCCATTCCCAAACCTCCCTCGTAATTCCCATTGGCCGCCCGGCGCCGGTTCTGCTAGGAACCCCGTGTGATGCCCAAGTCCCCCTGGCTTCCCGTTTTCCTCCAGCTTGGCGCGGGTGCCCTCGGCTATTGGCTCGCCGGGCCCGCCGGTGGGCTTGCCACGAACCTGGCCGCGAGCGTTCTCGGCACCGGCGTGTCGGATGCCATCAAGGAAGCAAGGATACCTTTCCGCAAGAACACCCTGGGCGAACCGAACGGCGACCTGCACCGCGCCTTGGCACGCGCCATCTCCAAGGCGGCGGAGGACGTGAAGCTGGAGAAACTGATCCGTGATGCCACCGGATCGCTCACCGAACTCAAGCCCCCTTTCCATTTCGAGGTGGAGGACTTCCTCCGGCGCTTGTCCAAAGAGCCTGAGGAACTCTTTGGTGAACCGCATATCGACAGCGCCGTGCTGAAGGCCTTCCTGGAGAAACCCGGCGAAGACACCTTCCACCCCATCGAGCACCTGCTGGGGGGGACATCCCTGCCGGGGCTGGATGAGAACCTCCGCAAAATGCTCATCGAGGCCATCCGCATCGAAGTGGGCGCCCGCTTCTGGGACGAGGTGAAGAACAACGACGCCGCATGGCGCGCCTATTCCGCCGCCGTTTTTGATGAGGCCCGGAAGAAAGCGGCCACCCTGGAGGGTCAGGAGAAGATCCTGAAGCTGTTGGAAGGGCGGCTGACGGAACTTGCCCGGGCCGGAACCATTCCGGAGGAGATCATCGTTGCCATCGATGCCATCCATAAGACTCTGGATGTGCAATTCGCCGGAGTCCGCGCGACGATGGAGGAAATCCTGACGCAGATCGCCGGGTTCAGGGAGGAAACAGCGGGAAACTTCCGCCACACGAACGCGGCGATTGCCGGTGTGAATACCGGTGTCGAAGGCGTGAGAGCGGACACGGGCGAGATTCTGGAGCACACGGGAGAAATCCTCGAACATGTCCGTCGCCAAGGCGGCGTTCCCGCCGTTCTTCACCAACTTCCTCCCGCCGCCGCCGAGTTCTTCGGCCGGGAAAAGGAATTGGAGGCCCTCACCGAGAGGCTCCGTGCCGAAAAAACCACCTATGTCCTTGGTCCCGCCGGCATGGGCAAGACCGCGCTCGCCGCGAAGGCCTT
>CAXTTX010000208.1:0-5676 GCA_964247045.1 uncultured Verrucomicrobiales bacterium
TTCAAGGAATTGAAAGACCTGCACCAGCTCGGCGAGCACGATGAACTGCTGCTGCAAGTGGCTGCGATTCTCCACGAGGTCGGCACCTACGTGAGCCCCCGCGCGCACCACAAACATTCGGAGTACCTCATCCTCAACTCCGAGGTTTTCGGACTCGACCGGCTGGATGTCACCATCGTGGCGCTGGTCGCGCGCTATCACCGCCATTCCGGGCCGCGGCTGGATCACCCCGCTTACGCGGCACTCAGCACGGAAGACCGCATCCGCGTTTGCAAACTCGCCTCGCTCCTGCGGGTGGCGGATGCATTGGAACGCACCCATGCCCAGCGGGTCGCCGACATCGAGCTGAAGGTCGAAGGCGGAAAACTCCGCATCCGCCTTCCCAACGTCGCGGATGCCGCCGTCGAGCGGCTTGCGATGGCCTCCAAGGGTGATTTGTTCGAGGAAGTCTTCGGCCTCGGCGTGATCATCGAGGAAGACAACTGACCCTCCCCTTCTCCCATGTCCATTCCCTACCTCAATCGCGAACTTTCCTGGCTGGAGTTCAACCAGCGCGTCCTCAACGAGGCATTGCGGGATGACCTGCCCCTGCTGGAACGCGTCAAATTTCTCGCGATCACCGCCTCCAACCTGGACGAGTTTTTCCAAGTGCGGATCGGCGGCCTGATGTTGGTCCAGCGCGGTGGCCGCAAGACGCCGGATGCCTCCGGCCTCACGCCGACCAAGAACCTCAGCCTCCTGCGCCAGCGCATCCTGAAGATGTACGTGGACCAATACGGCCTGCTCACGAGCACGATCGTTCCCGCGCTGGAAAAAGCCGGCATCCACCCGCTCCAGCCGCTCCAGCTTTCCGTCAAACAAGCCGCACAGGTGGCCGCGGCCTTCGAGGATTCGATTTCCCCGCTGCTCACGCCGCTGGCCGTCGATTTGGCGAAAGCGTCCACCATCGTTCCCGCCCTGCAAATCACGGTGGCCTGCCGGCTGCTCGATCCGGAGACGCAAACGATCCGTTACGCGCTCATTCCGATTCCCGAATCGCTGGGAAGACGGGTGAGCGTGAACATGGAGGGCGAGGGATATGCCTTCGTGCTCATCGAGGATCTCGTGGCCTCCCAGGCGGGCGAGCTTTTCCCCGGTGAAACGGTAACGGCGACAACCACTTTCCGCGTCACGCGCAATGGCGACATCGCCGTCCAGGAAGACGACGCGATCGACCTCGCCGGTGAAATGGAGGACGTGCTCACCGCCCGCCGTTTCGCGGATACGGTGCGCCTGGAACTGCGCTCGGACTCGCCGCGCGACCTGGTCCGCGTGGTCAAGGCGGTCACTTCCGCGACACCGCAGGAAACCTATCGGGTTGATGGCCCGCCGGGTCTGGCCTCCTTCATGGACCTGGCCTTTTTATCAGGATTCGATCACCTCCGCGCCGCGGAATGGCCGCCGCAGAACTCCCCGTCCATCACGCCGGGAGCGTCGATGTTCGAAACGATCGCCGCCGGGGATGTGCTGCTCCACCATCCCTACGAATCATTCGAGCCGGTGCTGCGCCTCATCGAGGAAGCGGCGGAAGACCCGGATGTCATTGCCATCAAACAAGTCCTCTACCGGACGGCGAGGAAATCCCGCATTATCGACGCGCTGATCAAGGCGGCGGAAAATGGCAAGCACGTCACCGCGCTGGTGGAACTGAAAGCCCGCTTCGACGAGGCCCGCAACCTCGACCGGGCCGACGAACTCCAGCGCGCCGGAGCACAGATTGTTTATGGCGTGAAGGGCCTCAAGACCCACGCCAAGATCTGCATGATCATTCGCCGCGAGTCGGGCCACTTGCGCCGCTACGTCCACCTTGGCACCGGCAACTACAACGAGACGACCTCCCGCCTTTACACGGATATTTCCTACCTGACCTGCAAGGCGGAGTATGGCAACGACGCCTCGTTGTTCTTCAACGCCGTCACAGGCCGTTCGAAGCTGTTGCGCTTCCAGCGCCTGATCCCCGCTCCCACGGCGATGAAACCCACGCTGCTGGAACTCATTGCCGGCGAGGCCGAACGCGCCAAGCAAGGCCTGCCCGCGCGCATCATCGCCAAGGTCAACTCACTGCAAGATCCGGACATCATCGCCGCCCTCTACAAGGCCTCACAGGCCGGCGTGGAAATCAAGCTGAACATCCGCGGCATCTGCTGCCTCAAACCCGGCGACCCGAAGCACTCGAAAAACATCGAGGTCATCTCCGTCATCGACCGTTTCCTCGAGCACGCCCGCCTGTTCTATTTCCACCAGGGCGGAAACTCCGAGGTCTACATATCCTCCGCGGACTGGATGACACGCAACCTCGAAAAACGCGTGGAACTCATGATCCCCATCGAGGAAAGGGCATTGAAACGCCGCCTCGTCAAGATTCTCGAGGCCTTCTTCCAAGACAACACCCAGGCATCCCGCCTCATGCCCGACGGCAGTTCCCAACGCCTGGCGAAGACGAGAGGCCAGCGCGCCTTCCGCGTGCAGGACCAGTTCTATCAGCAGGCCCGCAAGGCAGCCAAGGCCCGCGAGCACGAACGCGCGATGACTTTCGAACCACACGTTCCTGCGGAGTGACTCTTCCCGCCTGCTTTTTTCCTTTTCCATGCATCTCCTCTTCGACCTCGACGGCACGCTCACGGATTCCCGCCCCGGCATCATCACTTCCATCCAATTCGCTCTGACGGAAAGCGGCCTGCAGGTCCCCGCCGCCGAAAACCTCCTTTGGTGCATCGGCCCGCCCATCCTGGAAAGCTTCAGGACCCTCGTCGGCCCGGAATCCCCGGATCTCTTCGAGCCGACCGTCCACAAATACCGCGAACGCTACGGAGACACCGGCCTTTTTGAAAGCCAGCTCTACCCCGGGATTGAGGAAGCCCTCGCGGAACTAACAGCCCTCGGCCACGTCCTGCATGTGGCCACCTCGAAGGCGGCGGTGTTTGCCGTGCGGATCATTGATCACTTCGGCTTGGACAAGTATTTCGTCTCGGTGAATGGCAGCGAACTGGATGGCACCCGCGCCGACAAAGGGGAACTGATCTCCCACATCCTCGAACACCAGGCCATCGACCCGACCGACGCCGGGATGATCGGCGACCGCAAGCACGACATGATCGGGGCCGCCAGAAACGGCATCCCGGGAATCGGCGTGCTGTGGGGCTATGGCAACGGCGCCGAACTGATGGATGCCGGCGCCAAGGCCTGCGTGCGCGTGCCGACGCTGCTGGCGGGTGCTCTGGAGGGCCTGAAATAGAGCGTCCCCGCCCCCTATTTCAAACTCCCCGCGGATCTACTGGTTCGACTTGTCAAACGCCGCGTCGAACGCGATCTTGCTCGTCGGGAAATCCACGCTGCGGACAAAGGCCGCCGCTTCCTCCCCGCCGTGGACGCGGTCCATGCGGATGTCTTCCCACTCGACGGAAAGCGGTCCCCGGTAGCCCACGTCATTGAGCGCGACGATGATGTCCTCGTGGCCAAGCGAACGGAAGTCCCAGAAACGGCGCGCATCGCCGAAATTGGTGTGGCCGCCGAAGACGCCGACAGTGCCGTCACCGTGGTTCCACCACACGTCCTTCATGTGGACGTGATAGATGCGGGTGCCGAGATCGCGGATAAACTTCACGTAGTCCACTCCCTGATAGGCCAGGTGCGAGGGATCATAGTTGAAGCCGAAACGCTTGTGGTTGCCGACCGCGGCCAAGGCACGCTGGGCAGTGGCGATGTCGAATGCGATCTCAGTCGGGTGGACTTCGAGCGCGAAGTTCACGTCCGCTTTGTCAAAGGCATCGAGAATCGGAGTCCAGCGCTTGGCGAAATCCTTGAAGCCCTTTTCGTAATACTCCTGCGAGGTCGGTGGGAAAGCGTAGATGGAATGCCAGATCGAGGAACCGGTGAAACCGTTGACCACGGCCGGGAACTCATCCTTGTTCTTGCGGCCCGGCTTCGCGTTGAAGAAAGCCCGCGCGGCCTTCGCCGTTGCGATCATCTTCTTCGCGGCGCGCTTGCGAACACCTTCCGGATCGCCATCGCCCCAGACATCCGGCGGCAGAATCGCCTTGTGGCGCTCGTCGATGAGATCGCAGACCGCTTGGCCCACGAGGTGGTTGGAAATCGCGAAGGAGGTCAGGCCATGATCCCCCAGCAACTCCCACTTTTCCTTCACGTAGGATTTGCTGGAGAGCGCGGCATCCACATCGAAGTGGTCGCCCCAGCAGGCCAATTCGAGACCATCGTAGCCCATTTCATAGGCCAGGGGAGCGAGTTCGGAGAGCGGAAGGTCGGCCCACTGGCCGGTGAAGAGAGTGACTGGACGGGACATGGCTTTCAGGTTGGGTTGGTTGCCCGCAGGATGGCGGCGGCCGCCACCCGGAATAAAGGAAAAACGTCTCCCTTTCAGGGGACAATCTGCGCCACGCCCCCCCGTTGAGAGCGGCGCGAGAGGTGGCATCCGGAGCGGCCTGGTTGCCCTCAACCGCGGACATCGTTCAAGACGGCTTCCTCCAGCATCAGCCTCAGTTTTCCCGTGACAGGTCCGATTGGAAGTAGCTTGTCCCCGAACCGGCACACCGGCACCGGCCCGCGAGTCGCGGACGAAAGGAATATCTCATCCGCCGTCTCCAGATCCTCGATCCGCAAGGCCTTTTCCTCACACATCCGGCCTTTGGCCCGGGCCAATTCGCAAACCACTTCCCTTCCCACCCCGGGCAGGCACCCGGACTCCAGTGAGGGAGTGAGCAGCGTCCCATTCTTGACGAGAAAAACATTCGAGGTAGCGGCCTCGCACAGGCATTCGGCCATGTTCAGGAAAATCGCCTCGTCAAAGCCAAGCTGCCTCGCGTGATCCAAGGCCATAAGGTTTTCCGCGTAGCATGCGGTCTTGAGTCCTGCCAGCGGCGAGCGCTCGTTGCGTGGCCACGGGGAAATGCAGGCGGACACCGATTCCGGTGTTTCACCGGACGGGAAGGCAGAAAGCCACATCAGGCAATCCTTCCCACGCGCAAGATCATTGTGAAGCCCGCTCCCCGCCGTGACGACCAAACGCAGCCGCGCGCGGCCGGAATCGAGCCCATTCCTAACAAGCAATTCCGCGGCAACTTCAGGAAGCTCGGGAAACTCCAGATCCCATCCAAACCTTCCGCCACTGGCACGCAGCCGGGCAAGATGCCTGGCCGCGAACGCCAGTCTGCCATCCACGCCCAGCATGGTCTCGAACAAGCCCAGCCCCAGGAACGCACCGCGATCCTGCGAAGCGCCGGGGTATTTCACCGCGTCCAGCCATTGTCCATTGCACCAGTGTTCCGCCATCGGGAAAACAGCCTGGGACAAACCAAGGGGCTTGTAAACGCCAGGGGCCACCCGGAAACTCCCAGCCATGCGGATTCAGATATTCACCAGCGCGCTCCTCATCCTGGGAATCGGATTGGCAGGATTTTCCTTGCTGCCGAAGCCCGAGGCGATGGGAGTGCTGGACGGCACGTTGCGCCTTGGCGGGGGAATCCTGATCTGCGGGTTTTTCGCCATCAAGATGCAGTGGCATGGCATCATCGGGGCCGGTGTCCTTGCCTTGCTGGGAACCGCACGCGGCCTCAGCAACCTTCCGGGCCTTGTCAAATTCGTAACCGGGGATCGCACCCACGGCCCTCTGCCCCTGATGGA
>CAXTTX010000208.1:5686-8279 GCA_964247045.1 uncultured Verrucomicrobiales bacterium
GATGGAGCTGGCGGTGACCCTGATCTGCCTCGTGCTGATGCTCAGCGTGGTCCGGGCGCTGTCCCGGGAACGGACGCGCCGGATGCTGGAGGCGGAGGAGTAACCGGCGGAATCGTGGGAGGTGTGGCCGTTGGCGGGGTGGGCGTGGGAGTGACCGGAGGCGCTGAACCCGGCGGCACGGTCTGAGGCGTGCCGGGAGGAATCACCGGCCGTGACGCATCCGGGGCAGGTGCTGGCGTGGGTGCGGGAACCGGAGCCGGCGGAGCGGGTTTCGGCAGGAGATCCTGCCATTGGTGGAGTTCGTAGCCATTGCCCAGCCCTCCTATCTCGCCGAGCAATTCGTGGCAGCGCTGGCGCCATTTTTCGTAATCCGGCGCGGATTTTTTGTCCTCCCGGCTGCCGGGGAAAACAAGGTAGCCTACCTTCAGGTCGGACACCGGTCGACTGTAGGAATCCGCCTTGGGGTTGATCTCCTTGCAGAGCCGCAGGGATGCCTCGCCCACCTTGAAGGTCGGCCCGCCATCGCCGACGATGGCCGGATAGAGCTTCTTGCCGGTGATGACCACGGCGTAGTCCCCTACCTTCGGCGCGAAGGTGTCGTTCGAATTCAGGAGATTGATCGGGATGACGATGAAGGGGTCGTAGTCCGCGATGAGGAAGCTGCGGCCCTTGAGGTCGTCGATGCCGCGCTTCAGGAACTGGATGCGTTCCCGCAGCCAGGTCTTGCGGGCGGCGGTGGTGGTGCTGGCGGACAGCTCTTTCTGAGCCGCATTGATCCGGCGTTCCCAGCCGGCAACCATCGGGTTGACCGTTTCCGTCTGCTTCGGCCAGCCGTAGCTGGTGAAGGGCTGATAGTTGGGAGAGTTGACAATCTCGTCCGGCATCGAGGGCAGGCGGTCACCGTCCGAGCCATCGGAAACGACGTCCATTTCCGCCTGCATGAAGAAGACCTTGCGTCCTTGGTCGGATTGGAAGGTGAGGATCGTCTCACAATCGTAGAGGTTATGCTTGGTGAGGAGTTCGTTGAGCGTGTTCGCGTCCTTGCGCACCCGTTCCGCCTTGTTCTGGTAGAGACGGGTGAACCACGGCGAGACCTGCGCCTTGGTGATCAAAGGAGGCAGTCCCGGCAGCATTCCGGAAAGCCCCGGCAGCGAGGTCTCCAGCTCGGCCATGGTTTTCGCCGGTTCCGGCAGGCGGAGGGAAAGCTGGTAACTCGCGGTGTAGCTGGCTTCGTCCACCCGCTCCTTGGAGGCGATTCCCCCCTTTTCGATCTTCACCTCCGTCTTGAAGGGAATGCCGGAGCGTAATTTCCGGACATCGGTGACAGTCCCGACTTCAACCGAGGGCGGCTCGGTGGTATCCACAGGGCTTGCGGGTTCCTTCTTGGCAGCCTCCTCCAAGGACTTTTTCAGTTCCTCTACCTTGCGGTTGTATTCCTCCTCCACCTCGGCGCGGATCTTGGACTCCGCCTGGCGGTAGATGTCGTCCCGGTCCGGCGAGGCGACGACGGGCTTGGGAGAGAGGATCTCCCTCAGGCCGCGTTTCACCTTGGCCGGGAAGGGGGTGAAACAGAGGGCGATTCCGCCGCCGACAAGGACCAGGACGGCGGCACCGAACCACGGGAAGCCGTTTTTCCGGCGGTTGTTCGGGCGGGACGCGTCGCTCATGGCACCAGACTACCGATTTGGTGTCCTCCTTCAACCACCGTCCGGGAAAGTTTTGGCCCGTGGTGGCGGCAATTTTGGGGTTCGTGAAAACTCGGCGATGACAAACGGGCCGCCATCCCTACAATCCGCGGCGTGAGTTATCAGGTCTTCGCGCGCAAATACCGCCCCAAAACTTTTGACGATGTCCTCGGACAGGATCACGTCGTGAAGACGCTTCGCAATGCGATCGCCCAGAAGCGTCTGGCCCACGCCTATCTTTTCGTCGGCCCGCGGGGAACGGGGAAGACTTCCACGGCGCGGATCCTGGCAAAGGCGCTGAATTGCACCGGCGGGCCGAAGGCGGACTTTGATCCGGATGAGGACGTGTGCGTGGAGATCGCGGAAGGCCGGTCGCTGGACGTGCTGGAGATCGACGGTGCGTCGAACAACGGCGTCGAGCAGGTGCGGGACCTGCGTGAGTCGGTGCGCTTCGCGCCGGCGCGCGGGCAGTTCAAGATCTTCTACATCGACGAGGTACACATGCTCTCGAACGCGGCGTTCAACGCGCTGCTGAAGACGCTGGAAGAGCCGCCGCCGCACGTGAAGTTCATCTTCGCCACGACGGAGGCGAACAAGATCCTGCCGACGATCCTTTCGCGCTGCCAGCGCTTCGACCTGCGGCCGATCCCGACGGAGACGATCGCGCAGCACCTGCTGCACATCGCCCGCGAGGAGAGTATCCAACTGGATGAAACGGCGGCATGGGCGATCGCGAAGGGCGCGGACGGGGGCATGCGCGACGCGCAGTCGATGCTGGACCAGTTGGTCGCGTTCTGCGGCGAGCATATCCAGGAAGCGAACGTGCTTGATGTGTTTGGATTTACCTCGCGCGAAAAGGTGGCGGCGCTGACGCAGCAGCTGCTGGCGCGGGACAATCCGGCGGCGCT
>CAXTTX010000208.1:8289-9111 GCA_964247045.1 uncultured Verrucomicrobiales bacterium
GCGCTTTCTCTGATCCAGAAGGAGGCCGAGAGTGGCCGGGAGCTTTCGCAGTTGCTTGGTGAGTTGATCGGCTGCCTGCGGGCGCTGCTGGTCGCGAAGCTCGACCCTTCCGCCGATGGCGAGGGGATTCCGGCGGCGCTGTGGAATGCCCTGGTGCAGGCGGCGGATGAGTATGCGCCGGACCGGATCCTTGCGGCCATCGATGTCTTCGCGGAGACAGAGGGCCGGATGAAGTGGGCGACGAACAAGCGGCTGCATTTCGAGCTGGGGGTGATCAAGGCGATCCAGTCGCTGGGCGAGGTGCGGATCACGGATGTGATCAAGGTTTTGACGAGGGGCGCGGATTTCATTCCGGTTGCTCCGATGGTGGCGGTTCCCACAGCGGCGGTCGCCGCTCCGGTGGCTGTTGCTCCGGCAGTAGTCGCGGAAGCACCCGCTGCGGTTGCCGATCCCTCGCCGGCCATTACGGAACCGGTTAACGATTGGGAGCCGGAGCCTGAACCGGAACCCGTGCCTGTGGCCCGGGCGGCACAACCCGAGCCGCAACCTGCCCCGGCGGTGGCGAAGCCGAAGCCAGCGGGGGGATTTGCCGGGTGGGATTCGCTGATCGAATCGGCGCCGGAGGTGAGCGAGCTTCCGCCGGCACCGGAGCCACCGCCGTGGAAGGCGGAGAAACCCGCGGTTGCCGAGAAGGCGCCGGAGCCGGCACCGGTGGCGGCGGTAGCGGATGACACCTTCTACAATGACCCGCTGATCCAGGCGGCGCTGGTGAAGTTCGAGGGCAAGGTGCTCGGTTAGAGGCGGTGAAGCGGCTGTTCCAGT
>CAXTTX010000209.1:0-9106 GCA_964247045.1 uncultured Verrucomicrobiales bacterium
CTCTCTTATCCTCTCTTCTCTTTACGGTTATCGATGGGTTCGCGGCGGGTTCCTGATGGGTTTCCGTCGGGTTATCCACGGGTAACGCATGGCCCTCCGCCGGGTTTCCGGAAAAGAGACCGGGTAAAGGGGGGGACTGTTGCTTCGCAGGCCGGCCACCCTTCTTGCCGTTGGCCCAGTTCGCGACCAGGCCCGAGTTGTATTCCTCCCAGGAGCGGACCTCCAGACAATCGCCCTCGCGCCGGATGAAACCCGCGCCGGTCAAAGCCGCTTCCAGCTTCTCCGCGGCGCCGGGGTAACGGCAAAGCGCCCGCAACGCCGCCGGTGGCAGGTTCGTGAAGCGTGCCACCCGGCGGTTCTGGCAATGCGCCCACAGGCGCAGCAGATAGACGGGCGCGGCCTCGTCGCCGCCGAGCTCGTCGATGAGCAGGCGGGTCTTCCAGTGGTCCGGGAAATCAGGATCGATGATCATTGAAGAAGTTTGCGAGTTGCCAGTTTTCAGTTTTCAGGAAGACTTCCGCGACAACGGGGACGCCGGCGCTCCGCGCGCTCACGGGCATCGGCGATCTGATAGAGATGGCGGCACTCGGCGAATTGCAGCCAGGCGAAGACCGCGCTGATGGCCGCTCCGGTGATGGCGGCGACCAGGAACCCCGGTTCGCGCGACGGGTGGTGGAGCGCCCCGTGGCAGGCGAAGACGAGGAAGGAGCAAAACCACAGGAATGCGGCGAAGCCACGGTCCCGTGCCTCCTCCCGGATGCGGCGCGGGCTTCTCATGCCAGCCTCCTTTCCGCCTGCTCCAGCGCGTCGCAGCGCCGCATCAGCCTGGCGTAGGCCCGCAAGGCCTCGTCCGAGCCGCTTTGCCGCCAGATGGCGAAGTGGTACTGCGCGCGCAGCGTGAGCCGGGCCACGCGCTGGCAGATCTTGCCGCACAGGATGAGGTCGCGGGCGATCACGCGGCCTCCTTTCCACGGCGGTGACGGAGGCGGCGGCGTTGTTCCGCCTGGAGCGCGGACAAGCGTTCCCGCGCCCAGCGGCCGGGAGACTCGTCCCGGCCGAGCTGGCGGACCGCGGCTGCCAGGGCATCGTCTGATAGAGTGTGGAGGGAATTCATATGAAAGGTCTGTTAGTTGCTGGTTTTGACTTCGTCCAAGCGGGTTGCGGCTTCGCCGAAGGAACAGGAGTTCGCGATAGCTCACCGGGGCTTTCAGTTTTCAGGAAGAGGATGACTTCTGGCTTCTGGCTTCTGGCTTCTGTCACTCCCATTCGTCGCGGAAGTCGTCGGCGTGGTACTCGGAGTGGAGATCGGCGCCGCGGATGTCCGCACAGCGCGGACAAGCGCCGTCCATCCAGCCGAGCTCCTCCATCTCCGCCTCGATGGCGGCGGGGATCTCCTCGCCGAGTTCGTCGAGGGTGCCGCTGACCGGTTCCGCGGGCGTGATGTCATGCTCCACGCCGCAGAAACGGCAGATGCGGGTGGCGGTGAGGGTGACGGTGTAGGCGTCGCCCTCCGGCCGGGTGCCGGCGCGGCCGTAGCGCGGGTCGATGAGCGACGGGGGCTTGTCCTCATCGGGGAAAGCCTCGTCGTCGGTGGCGCGGGCGGGTTGCGAGACGGTGGTTGCAGCGTGTTCCGCCGCGTGCGGGAGGGTTTCTTGTTCTTCGCCCGCGGCTGCGGGAGCTTCGGGTGGTGTCGGTGAGGGGGTCATATCTTTGATTCCGGCTGCGGGCCGCGGGGCCCTTGAGGGTTTTCCAAAGGGAGCGGGGAAGGGGGATGGGATGAATTGTTTTCTTTCGCGGGGTGTAATACACCCGTGTCAAACAAGCGGGGCGTGCCGGGCATGGTACCGTATGAAGGATGGCCGGCCTCCGCCTCGGTTTCAGGCGGGGGTGTGCCACACGTTCCGTCATGAGCTCGCTTGGGGTGTGATACACCCATGGCCGGAGAAAGTGCGCCCGGTCCGCCTGCCTGTTGAGGGTGATTCGCCCTTTCGTGACCGGCCGTGTCCGCGAAGCTGGCCACTGCCCCTTGGCCACCCGTTCCGGTGCGACCTGCCCCGCCATCTTCCGGCGGTGTCGGCCCGGCCCGGCGCTCAAGGTGTGATACACCCATCGCCAGAAAATGGACCGCCATCCCCGGCACGCTCCGGGAATTCAATTCCGCCGCCTTGGCGAGCTGCTTCCGCAGTTCCAGCGGGATGCGGATGGTGATGATGTCGTTTTCCCGGTTCATGCTTTCTTCCCTCCTTTGGCAGCGGCCTTGGTGGTGGTTCTGGTGGCAGCGGCGGGCTTGGCCGCCTTGGTAGTGCTCACGGCCTTCGTGGTTTTGGCTGCCTTCACGGCCGGTTTTTTCATACCTTGGATCTTCTCCGTGTTCAGCGCCACCTCCGCGGCGATCTCGCGGAAATCCGCCGGGCTCAGCTCGATGTCCTTCACCGCCTTTTGCAGCACGGTGAGCACCACGTCCGTCAGCGTCTCGTCGCGTTTCTTCGCGAGCCGTTGCAGCCGCTTGCGCAGCGCGATCGGGATCCGCATCGTGAGGTGGACTTTGTCCGCAGCACCCTGGTTGGCCATGTCATAGGTGTGACACACCCGGCCGCTCCAGGCAACCCCTTTTTTCAGTTTCCAGTAATTTTCGAGTTCCAGGTCGATCCCGACCGTGAACCACCGCGCTGTTTTCATGTGTTCATGGGAACATTTCCGGAGGCGGATGGCCAGCCCGGGCGGGTAGCACCCGGTATCGCACCTTTCGGCAATGCGAAGTAACACCGGGGGAAAGTCCACGGATCCAGGCGTCCAAGGCGGGGCCTTCAAAATCATTTGCCTGCCCCTTGTCCGGGCTGTTACTGTTAGGCCGTGCGGATGATCCTCCCGCATCCCTTGATCCGAGCCATGGCCAAGCCCTCCTTTTACCTCTCCGAAGACGAGCTCGCCATCCTGGACGCGACGGCGGAGCGGCTGGGGATCTCGCGGTCGGAAGTGGCGCGGCATTTGATCCTCTATCATGGCATGTGCGGCGGGGATTTTCCGCTGACCTCGCGGATCCTCTCGTTGCCCGTGGCGGAGCGGGACCGGCTCATCGCCGGCATCCGGCGCAAGGTGCAGTCCGGTGACCCTTCCCGCCCCGGCGATTTCAGCCAATGGGTGAAAGAGGCCCTCGCGAACCCCTCCGCCGGGCCGCGGGAAGAGGAGGATGGGTTGGATGCGTTGTTGAAGCGGTTGCTGGAGGGATAAGGTGACAGCCGGGCCTCCCGTCTGCCCCGGAAACCGGCCCCCACACGGCCATATCCGGTGTCCACACACTTCTTTACAATTCCCGGCGTCGGCAAAGGGCACGGAAAGACGCTTCTTCCGGTTGAGCCACTGATGCGGCGGGCGTGCGGGCTTCGTTTGAAACCGCGGGGCCGTGCGTGCCGGGGGCTTTTGCCGCAGGGCTGGCCGTCCACGGGTCCGGGAAACCGGGCCGGACGGGCATGCTCCGGTGAGAAAGACCCTGAAAAACCCCGTCCACCCATCCCCTAAAAACCCCGCATGAAACTCTCCCGCGCGGAAAAAATCCGTCCGCTGGCTGCTTCGCCCGCCCCGCGCCTCACGCCGCTTTCCGCTGTCTTTTTTGGAATCGTCGCCTGCGGTGGCATGGGTGGCATCGCGCCGATGGCGCATGGGGACCTGGTGAACCGCTGGTCTTTCAACAACACCGCCGGAGCTGCCGCGCGCGGCACGACGATGACGGACAGCATTTCCAGCGTGGTCGCCACGGTGCGGGGGAATGCCTCCACCTTCACCGGCTCCGCGCTTTCCATCACCGGCACCACGACGGGCAACCGCAGCCAGACGCAGATCTCCGGGTATGTCGATTTGCCAAACGGGATCCTTTCCTCGAAAACGAACCTCACGCTCGAGTTCTGGGCAACGCCGCTTTCCGGCACGAACTACGGCCGCCTCTTCGACTTCGGGCGCGTGGTCGGCGCGGGCGCGGGTGGCGGTGCCACCGGCGAGGTCATCGACCAGGGCGGTGGACGCACACCCGGCCTGGTCAACGCGTCGGACAGCGTGATGATGAGCTTCTCGGTCGGCACCTCGCTGAACGTTCAGCGGATGGAGACGCGGCTGAACGAGGTCGGGACGAATGTGGACACCACCCTGGCGACAACGGCGGGGACGAGGTATCACTATGTCTTCACCTTCCAGGATGGCGTGGGCACCTATGGCTCCGCCGGCGGGCGCGCGACGTGGTATCGCAATGGCACGCAGGCGGCGACCTTCGATGTGAACTATCACCTGTCCGCCATCGAGGATGTGAACTGCTGGCTCGGCCGGTCGAATTACACGGGCGACAACAACGCGAACGCGAGCTACGATGAGTTCCGTATTTATAACAGCGTGCTGACGCCGGCGCAGATCACGGCGAATTTCAACGCCGGTCCGGACACGATCGCCGGTGGCCCCATCGATCCGCCGCCGGTGCCGGACAACCGCTGGAAATTCACCACGCAGGCGCAATCGGAAACGCCCTCCGGCACGACCTTCACGGATGACATCGGCGGCGCGGTCGCCACGCTGCGGGGAAATGGCGGCTCTCTCAGCGGCGGTGCGGTGGTCCTGCCGGGCAGCACCACGGGGAACCAGACGGCGGCGGGGATTTCCGCGTATCTCGATCTGCCGAATGGCATCGCCTCGGCGTCCGCGAGCGTGAGCTTTGAGGCCTGGGCGACGCCGCTGTCCTCGAAGAATTGGCAGCGGCTTTTCGACTTCGGGCGCTGTGCCAGCACCTCCGGTACGGGGGCGGCCACGGGAGAGATCCTGGATGGAGACACCGCGCCGGGC
This sequence comes from uncultured Verrucomicrobiales bacterium, assembly GCA_964247045.1. GTDB lineage: Bacteria > Verrucomicrobiota > Verrucomicrobiia > Verrucomicrobiales > Akkermansiaceae > Luteolibacter. The sequence continues at coordinate 4,825 of CAXTTX010000209.1, forward strand.
AACTACGCGGCCTATGACAACCTGAGCCTCACCTTCAACAACGCGGCGAACATCAATTCCCAACAGCTCGAAGGGCAATACGATGGCACCGCCGCGGTGTTTTCCTTTTCCACGGCCACCACGACGGTGGGGACGCAGTATCATTACGTGCTCGCGGTTGAGGATGGGGTGGGCACCTATGGAGCGAACGGTTGCCAGGTGAAGTGGTACCGTGACGGGGCCTTGCAAAACACGATGAGTTTCAATTTCCGCATGACCAACATGGAGGACGTGAACAACTGGATCGGCCGGTCGATGTATGGCGGGGATTCGAACGCGCACCTTTCCCTCAACGAGCTGCGGATCTACCGCCACGCGCTGACCGCGGCGGAAGTGCTGGCCAGCAAGGTGGCAGGGCCGGACACGGCGGTGGGTCCGCCGGAGCCGCTGGTGGACGCGCCGATTCCATCGCGCCACTGGGATTTCAACACCACGGCAGGCAACGCGCCGGCTGGCACCACCTTCACGGATACCGCTGTTGGAGAAATCGCCACCGTGCGGGGGAACAATGCCGCGCTGACGGGCACGCAGTTGACCTTGCCCGCCGCGGCGACGACGGGGAACCAGACGGCGGCGGCGATTTCCGCGTATCTCGATCTGCCGAACGGTATCGTTTCGGCGCGGCCGAGCCTGAGCTTCGAGGCGTGGCTGACGCCGCTTTCGTCGAAGGCGTGGCAGCGGATCTTCGACTTCGGCAGCACCTCGCTCACGGTGGGTCCTGGCGCGGAGACGGGGGAAATCATCGACACCACCACCCAGCCGGGTGGCTTCGTGGCGAATGACGACCTTTGCCTTTCGCTGAACAACAACGGTGTCTTCGGTTCCCACCGCATGGAAGCGAAGCTGAACAACGCGGGCACGGTCACGGTGGATACGGACTACTCCACGGTCACCAGCATCGGGACGCAGTATCATTTCGTGATGACCGTGCAGGATGGCGGCGGCAGCAGCGGTTCCGCGGGATGCCTCGCGAAGTGGTATCGCAACGGGGTGCTCTCCGGGACGCTGAACCTGCCCTTCCGCCTGACGGAGATGGACGACGTGAACAACTGGATTGGCCGCTCGATGTGGGCCGCGGACAACAATGCGAATTTCTCGCTGAACGACCTGCGGATCTATGACCGCGCGATCACCCAGGCCGAGGTGAAATCCACCTACGCCGCCGGACCGGATGCGGTTTTCGATCCGCCGGTGGTGGTGAATGACGCGGCGACGATCCACCCGAACCAGAAGGTGCTGGTGGATGTGCTGGCGAATGACAGCGGCGGCCCGCTGCCCTCCACGCTGGTGATCGCCACGCCGCCAGGGACCGGCACGGCGACGGTCACGGGAGGAAAGATCCTTTATACGCACAGTGGCAGTTCCGCGGCACCGGTGACTTTCAGCTATCAGGTGAGCAATGTCAGCGGCACGCCGGAGACGGGGACGGTGACGATCAGCTTCGCGAACTCGCTGAGGCTGACGAATCCGGAGCTGGCGATGCCGGCTGCCCCGCCGAGCAATGCCTGGCAGATGGTGGACGCGCTGCCGGGGCTGACATTCGCCGATCCGACGGTGATCGCCTCCCTGCCGGGCGATACCAAGCAATTGTATGTGTGCGAGCGCATGGCGAAGATCAAGCGCGTGCCGGACGTGACTGTCACGTCGCCGACGCAGAGCACGTTTTTGGATCTCCAGGCGGTGGTCGCGGGGCGGACGCCGGCGGAAACGATCGAAGGTGGTGGCAATGCGGAGCATGGTTTGTTAGGGCTGGCGTTCCATCCGGATTACGCGACGAATGGCTACTTCTACGTGGCCTACACCGTGCGGATCAGCGCGGGTTCCTACTACCAGCGGATTTCGCGGTTCCATGTGAGTGCGAACCTTGCGGTGGCGGATCCGGCGTCCGAGCTGGTGCTGCTGCAACAGCTGGACGAGGGCTCGAACCACGACGGCGGCGACCTGCACTTCGGGCCGAACGATGGTTATCTCTATTACACCGCGGGGGATGAGGAGAACCCGAACGATTTCCGCCTGAACAGCCAGAAGATCAACAAGGACTTCTTCGGCGGTGTGTTCCGGTTCGACGTGGACAAGAAGCCGGGCAACCTGGAGCCGAACGCGCATGCGGCGATTCCCACGGACAGCGGGATCGCGCGGTTCTCGGTGCCGATCGACAATCCCTTTGTCCACACGACGCTGGGCGGGACGTGGACGGGAACTTACAACGGGGTGACGGTGACGCCCTTGAGCGGCGTGCGGATGGAGTTCTTCGCCACGGGGCTGCGGCACACGTGGCGGATGTCCTTCGACGCGGTGACGGGTGACCTGTGGGGTGGGGATGTCGGGCAGGACACGTATGAAGAGGTGAACAAGATCGTGAAGGGCGGCAACTACGGCTGGGTTTACCGGGAGGGCAAACACGACACGAACTTCACGAGCCCGGTGCCGCCGACGAAGCCGGTGGGCTTCACGAGCATCGATCCGATTTATGAATACACCCATGCGGCCGTGGCGGGTGGTGACACGAATTTCAAGGGGAACTCGGTGGTCGGCGGGTATGTTTACCGGGGGACGCGGTATCCCTCGCTGGTTGGAACGTATATCTTCAGCGACTCGGTTTCCGGGCATGTGTGGCAGATGGACACGACGACCGGCGCGACGGTGCGGCTCACGGGATTGCCGGGCGCGTATGGGGTTTTCTCGACGCAGGGAGTGGATCCCTCGAACAAGGATTTGCTGTTCGGGGCGTACATCACGGGGAAAATCATGAGGCTGGCGTTGGGGACGGCGAGCACGGACACCTTCCCGGCGACGCTCAGCGCGACGGGACTTTTCGCGGATCTCACAGATCTGTCGCCGGCACCGGGGCTGCTGCCTTATCAGCCGAACCTGACGTTCTGGAGTGATTTCGCGGTGAAGCGGAGGTGGTTCACGATCCCGGATGCGGTGAGCAAGATGACGTGGAGCAAGGATGGGAACTGGACCTACCCGACGGGGACGGTGTGGGTGAAGCACTTCGACATGGAAATGAGCCGTGGCAACGCGGCGACGAAGAAGCGGATCGAGACGCGGGTGATCGTGAAGACGGAGACGGGATCGTACGGGGTGAGCTACCGTTGGAACGAGGCGCAGACGGAGGCGACGCTGGTGGAGGATGCGGGGGCGGAGTTCGATCTGGCGATCGATGACCATGGGACACCGCACACGCAGCGCTGGCAGATCCCGAGCCGGACGAGTTGCCTGACGTGCCACACGCCGCAGGCGGGACACGCGTTGTCGTTCAACACCCGGCAATTGAACCTGGTGAACACGATGAATGGTTATACGGGGAACCAGCTTGATTTGCTGGCGGGGAACCATTTCCTGAGCAACACGCCGGATGCGGTGGCGACGCTGGAGCGGCACGTGAGGGCGGATGAGACGCAGTTCCCGCTGGAGCAGCGGGCGAGGTCGTATTTCGCGGTGAATTGTTCGTATTGCCACCGGGACGGCGGGAGTGTGAGCGGCTTCTGGGATGGGCGGGCGCATCTGAAGCTGGAGGAAACGGGGTTGATCAACGGGGATGCGGAGAACAACGGGGGTAACCCGGCGAACAAGTATATCGTGCCGGGAGACACGGCGCACAGCATCGTGCTGAACCGGATGGCGGCGAGCAACGGGTTCGGCCGGATGCCGCCGCTGGGGAGCAACGAGGTGGACCCGGTGGATGTGGCACTGGTGACGGAGTGGATCAACAGCAGTTTGCCGGGAAGGCCTTTGTATGAGGAGTGGAGGGATGGGTATTTCGCCCCGGGTGATGTGAACGGGATCAAGACGGCGGACCCGGACGGGGATGGGATTTCGAATTATAACGAGTATCTGCAAGGGAGCGCGCCGCTGGGCGGGGCGAACTGGCAGGCGGGTATTCAAAACGGGATGTTGCAGTTCATGCGGAAGTCGCACCGGTATTATCGCATCCAGACGAGTGATGATCTGGGGACGTGGACGCCGTGGAGTAATCCCGAACTGGAGAGGAGTTATCTTTCGAACGACACGGCGACGGAGGTGCCGCTGCCGGTGGATCCGGATGGGAAGCAGTTCTATCGGTTCCATGTGGATGAGCCGTGAGGGGGGGAGGGAGATGTGACAGTGAGCAGTGAGCGTGAGCAGTGATCAGTGATCAGTGATCAGAGAAGAGCCCCATTCGCCTTGCGGGTTAGGTGGGTTCCGGAGGTGGGGCGGGGGTCGCGAAAAAGGGGGGGTGCAACAAATGATAACGTTT
>CAXTTX010000210.1:0-3624 GCA_964247045.1 uncultured Verrucomicrobiales bacterium
CGGCACGGGAGCGGCCGACGATGTAGTCGGTCTGGAGGCCGACGCTGCCGGCGAGCCATTCGCGCAGGGCGGTCATGCGGGGGCCGTTGAAGTCCTTCTGGAACTCCGCCTTGGAATTCCACGGGCTGTCCGCCTCCAGGGCCACGGCGGGGGGATTGGCGCCACGCTGGCGGGCAAAGGCGATGAAATGGGGCCAGCTTTCCTCGAAGCGGCCCTGAAACCCGGCGGGGTACCAGATGAAGTGGCCAATGCCGAGGGAAGGGAATTCCTCCCCGCCGTTCCAAGTGGTGAGGCCGGCGACGGTGCCACCGGATTCATTCTGCCAAATCTTGCGGCCGATGGCGGCGGTTTCCCCCGGGGTGAGGTTTACGGAGGGCGGATTGCCGCCTTGGGCGGAGGAGGATCCCGCGGGGGCACAGGCGGCGAGAAGGACGACCAGCGAACAGGCGAGACGGGCGGCTTGCATGGTGAGAGCGTAGGCCTATCCTGAGCCGCGCCGCAAGTTCACTTCCCACATGAGCAAGATCCCTTGGAACCAAATCCTGACCGTCACGCCGCTGGATATCACCAAAGTGGTGCTAAGCGCGGTGATCATCCTGATTGTCAACAAGATCCAACTGGTAAACGACCGGCTTTCCGCGCTGCTGATCGCGCTGCCGCTGACCTCGTTGCTGGCGATGATCTGGATGCACCGGGCGGGCCAGTCCTCCACCCGGCTGGCGAACCACTCGGAAGGAACTTTCTGGTTTGTCCTCCCCACCCTGCCGATGTTCCTGATCTTCCCCTGGATGTTGAGGCGTGAATGGGGGTTTTGGCTGGCGCTGGGAGCGAACTGCGCCCTGACGGTGGGTTTCTTCTGGCTGACGGTGGCGATTCTGCGGAAATTCGGGATCGACCTGATGCCGAAATGATTGTCGATCCGAGCAAAAAAGGACCAGATAAGACTTGTCAGAACCGACAAACTCTGTTTTGACCATCGGCCCGGCGTTAAAACCCGGAAATTCTGTCCCAATCCATCCCGTTTTGAGCGATCTCGATCCGACCCCGCCTCCTGAGAACGTCATCCCGTTCGAACAGGCACGGCCCGCATCGCGATTTCCCGGTTCCAATATGAAAAGCGATCTCCTCGACAAGGCCTCTGAAGTTGTCTCCGACCCACTGGTTTTGATTAATCTGGTCTCTCAGCGTGTCAAACAATTGAACAGCGGCCGGTCGCCCCTGATCCCGACCCGGCCGAGCATGGGCGTGGCGGACATCGCCCTGCAGGAGATCATCGAGGGCAAGATCAAGCTGGTTCACAAAGACGCGCCCTGAGGGATTCCCGCGGGCAACCCGGATAGTCCATGAGCGCGGAAATCGCCACCAACCGGAAAGCCGGTCGCGATTACCATATTCTGGAGAAATATGAGGCCGGGCTGGAATTAAAAGGCACGGAAGTAAAATCGATCCGTGCCGGGAAGGTGAATGTTTCCGACGCGTTCGCACGCGTGGACAATAACCAGATTTTCCTATATGGCTGCGACATCCAGCCGTGGGAAACGGCGGGCGAATGGTTCAACCACACCGCGAAGCGGCCGAGACGGCTGCTGCTGCACAAGAGTGAGATCCTGAAGCTGGCTGTGGCGAGCACCGTGAAAGGCTGCACGCTGCCGCTGCTGCGGATGTATTGGAAAGGCAACCGGGTGAAGGTGGAAATCGGCGTGGGCAAAGGCAAGACCCATGCGGATCAGCGGCACGACCTGAAGGAAAAGGTCGAATTGAGGGAAGCCGCGCGGGAAATGTCCCGTTTCAACCAACGCTGAAGCGCCAAGGCCCCCCTCAGGCCACACAAAGAGAGGCCAGTCCTACTGGCTGGGCGATTCCTTGGTTTTGACGCGGGAGGGCGGCTCGGTGGGCGGACGGCTGAAAATGGAATTACCTTGGCCCTCTACCTTTACCGGCGAGGGATTGGTGGCGCGAAAATCGCCATCCTTCGGCATTTCCAGCAGGCTGCCGCCGACGCGGAGCCCATCATCTTCGAGTGCGGGAATGGGCTCCGGCACCGACGGTTCGGGGATCTTGGTTTCCCCAGGTTTCTTCGTGGCGGAAGCTTGCTCGACAACCGTGGCCTTTGGCGCGGCGCAGGACGCCACGGCCAAGGTGATTCCGACGAGAGCGGAAGAAATGGATTTCGGAGTCGGCATGTGATGCGGCAGAAGATTCAAGCTCACGCGGGGTCTCGCCCGACGCAAGGCGGAAGAAAGCGGTTTGACGGGCGCGGCGCAAGGCCGAAACCGGGCGCCGGAGGTTTCCCGAAAAGCGAGATTGGCAGAGAAGAAATGCAACCCCTACCCTGCGGGCATGAGCGAGACCTTCACCCTGATCTTGGAAACTTCCACGCCGCGGGCCTCGCTGGCAGGAGTGGAGGCGGACGGGAGCGTGGTGGAGAGGGAATTCACGAGCGACCGCAGCCATAACGCGGTTTTGTTCGCGCCACTGGCAGAGGTGCTGGATGGGCGGCGCACGCCGCGGGTCGGCCTGGTGCTGGTGGGCAGCGGTCCGGGGAGCTACAGCGGGACGCGGGTGGGAATCGCGGCGTCGCAGGGCGTGGCGATCGCCAGCGGATGCCCGGCAGTGGCGGTGCCATCGCTCCTGGCGGTGCCATGCGCGGAGGATGGGGCGGCTTGCCTGGCAATCGGCGACGCGCGGCGAGGAAGCTATTGGCACGCGGAGATCATCGGGGGCCAGATGAAGGGCGGGCCGGAACTGACGGACGCGGCAGGCTTGGTGGAGATCGTCGCGGAAGCGGCGGAAGCAGGAGTGCGGATTTTTTCCTTCGAGGATCCGGTGAGATTCCCGCTGCCAGCGGAATTGGCGGGGAAGGTGCGGTTGGAATTTCCTGATGCGGGAAGATTATGGCGGGCGTGGGAGGCGACGGACGCCGGGACACGGCGGAGGTGGCTCGAAGAGACGCCGCAGCCAATTTACCTGAAACCGCCGCACATCACGCCAGCGAAGAGGCCGTGGCTGGTTTAGAGAGTTCGCTCGTTTTCAGTTTTCAGTTTTCAGGAAGAGGATGGCGACGCCAGAGAGTGACGAGGGAAAAGGACCATTGGAACTTGCGGGCGGTTTCGCGGATGAGAAAAGGCTCTTCGGATGAGGAGACGAGATCGAAAGAGGGCGCGAGACGGGAGCGCAGCCAGGAAAAGGTATCGGGCGACGGCCAATTGGCAGGCGAGGTAAATTCCTCCAGCCACGTGCAGGGAGTGGCGAGGACGAGCTCCCCGCCGGGATTGACGAGGGAAGGGAGGCTGTCTAACAAGAGCGTGGGGGCCGTCAGGCGGCAGAGGAGATTGGCAGCGTGGACGCGGTCGAAGGAACCGAGACCGGCGGGAAGATGCATCGCGTCGCCTTGAAGGAAGCGGGTGCGGGAGGCATCAAGGCCCGCGGGGAGACGGGCAAGCAAAGGGGTGGCAACGGACGCCTCCTCACGGCGGGTGTAAGGGACGGACGAGCCGGAGCGAAGGGAATCTGCCGCCGCGATGAAGGCATTGGAAAAGTCGATGCCGACAACCTCGCGGCAATGGCGGGCCATTTCGAAGGTGGACCGGCCGACGGCACAGCCGAGATCGAGGCCGCGTGCGG
>CAXTTX010000210.1:3634-9102 GCA_964247045.1 uncultured Verrucomicrobiales bacterium
CCGCCGGGCTATACGGTGATCGGCACCAACCCGCCGCTGCCGGTGACGCTCAACGCCGTGGAGAAGCGGGCGGCGGTACGGACCGGGAAGTCGAGAGCGTCCCGCATGCCAGCGGGCCAAGGGCGGCCGGAAGGCAGGATTTCATGCGCGGTGCCGAAGTGGAAGAGGAGATATTCCGAGAGGATTTTGTCGGATTCGTAAATGGCGCTCATTTCGCGGGGGTGCCCAGCGGGAAGCCGGGAAACGGGTTCAGGGTGATTTGACGTTGGCGCGGGGCCGCGGCACGGGCAAGCTCCGATGCAACGCATGCAAGTCCGTCTTATCGTCGCCGGGAAGCCGGCCTTGGCCTACGCGAAGGCCGGGGTGGAAGAGTATCTGAAACGGCTCTCGCGATCGGGAGACCATGAGCTGGTGGTCGTGAAAGCCGGCAGCCGCGAGGAGGTCTCCGAGAGATTGCTCGAACGATCAAAAGGCTGCTACCGGGTGGCGCTGGACGAACGGGGCGAGAGCCTGACCACCCGGCAATTCGCGGCGAAGCTGGAGGCGCTGGAAATGCGGGGCGACGTGAAGACGGTGGCCTTCCTCATTGGCGCGGCGGACGGGCACACAGAGGAACTGCGGCAGGTTTCGGACCTGAAGCTGGCGCTGTCCCCTTTCACGCTACAGCACGAACTGGCGCTGCTGGTCCTGCTGGAACAACTCTACCGGGTAGCCTCGCTGAAGGGAGGTTCACCGTATCACCGCGACTGAGCTTAAAACTCAGCGGCGATACTGGTTCTGCGGCATCATGCCGAACTGTCCCTGGCCTTGGCCGGGGAGCGGACTGTTCCAAGGGATCTTGCTCGTTTCGGAAACGGGGCCGACGGGCTTCGTCTCCTCTTCCCCGGTGGCGCAGGAATTGAGGGCAAGGACAACCGGCAGGGTCAGGAGGAGCAGGGCAAGTTCGCGCTTCATGGCAGGAACATAAAAAAAGCCCCGCGGCTTGCAAGCGCGCGGAGCTTTTAAAAATGAGGAATATTCCCCGGGCCGGTCAGTTCGTGGTCGGCGAGGCGAGGATCACACGGTCGCCGGGCTGGAGACGGACACCGGGAGCGAGGCTCTCGAAGTCGATTTCAGCGATGGTTTGCGTAGGCTCGATGGAAGAGGGCCGGACTCGGCCGATCTTGCGGCCATCACGCTCGACGAGGAGGGATGTCTGCGGGGTGAATCCCGAGTTGGAACCGGCACCGATGACAACGAAGCCCCAGTCCTGGCTGACGGAAGCGACGACGGCTTCCATCGAGTTGCGGCTGATGCGGGCATTGCGGAGGATCATGCGCTTGTTGAGGCCATCAAGCTCGGCACGGCTGCCGGTGAGGGTCTTCTCGGCTCCCGCGACGAAGGTCTGGAGTTCTTCCAGCTTCTTCTGCTTGTCCTCGCGGTCCTTGTTGATCTCCTCGATCTTCTGCGGAAGCGTGTCCAAGGTGACGCCGCCACCGAGGTTTTCGAGGATCTTGTTGACCTCCTCAAGGGTCTTGTTGAGCTGGGCGAACTCGGCTTCCTGCGCGGTGAGATCATCCTTGAGCTTCTCGAGGTCGCTCTTGAGCTTGGTGCCGTCGGAACGGAGCGAGGAAACGGTCTGGGTCAGCAACTCGCGGCGTTCGGTGGACTTGGCCTTCCGGGCCTCCTCGTCCTTGATGTTCTTTTCAGCCGCCTCGGCGTTGGTGGTGGTCGTCTTGTTGGTCGAGATGGTGGCAAGACGGTCCTTTTGCAGGGAGGCGAACTTCTGCGAGTGGCTGTAGGAGAAGAAGGCAGCACCGCAGGAGACTAGGATGGCCACGGCGTAGAAGATGGCTTTCATGGAGACTGTGAAGAGGTTTTTTGGAAAAGGTTTGGGGAAGGATCAGTTTCCGGAGGAAGTGGCTTACTTGGCGCCTGGCACCACGCGATCACCGACCATGAGGGTCACGTCCTGGCCGATGGAGTCCGGAACAATGCTGGCGGAGGCGGAATTCGACTCGACGCCCGTGACGAGGAGCTTGGCGACGGTCTCATTGCCGCGCACCACGCTGAGGGTGGAATTGGCCACCACGCCGGCGTTGTTGCCGGAGGCGAGGGTGACAAAGCCCCAGTTCGGGTAAATCGAACGGATGCGGGTGTTGAGGGTGGGAAGAGACTGGCTCTTGGCGTAGTTGTCGAAGACGCCCTTGGCCTTGGAGATTTCCGACTGCGTGGAGGTGTCCTGAGCTTTCAGGTTGGCCAGCTTCGCCTCGTTGGAACTGATGGAGTCGCCCAGCTCGACAAGCTCGGCGCTGGTTGCACGCATCTTGGCGGCAAGCTCGCCGATGTTACCGGTCTTCTCGGTCTTGGTGCGGATATCGTCGAGCTTCTCCTTGTTCTCGGTGATTTTCGCAGTGGTCTCGTCGACCGACTTCTTGACCGCCATATTGGCCTTGGTAAGCTCGGCTTCTTCCGCGGTGTATTTATCGACCTCGGCGTCGATCTCGCCGATTTCAACGGGGAGTTCGGCCAAGCGCTTTTTATCGGCGGTCAGGCGGGCTTCACTTTGGACGAGCTTAGATTTCTCTTCCTGGGTGCTGGTGATTTCCTTCTCGTAAGCGGCCTTGTTTTTGAAGGCCACGAAGGCCGATAGGGCAAGGACAATGGCTGTGAGGATTCCGAAAACGTTGGCCATGGGGTTTTGTTGTGATCTTTGAGTTCCGTGTGTTGGAGTGACACTAGGGAGTCCGAATTGGCGACCGCAATCCCAAATTTCAAAGAGTTTCAACCTTTTCAGGGCTTGGCTTTACAAAGCACCCACAGCGGGGCATCGGTTCCGGGGCCGATGAAGTCGATCTACCGAGTCTTTTCCTACCTGAAGCACTACCCCTGGCTGGCGTTTGCCCAGCTCTTTTGCGCCGTGGGGGGAGTCATGGCAGTCTTCGTATTTCCCAAGACGACCGGCTTCGTCATGGACAAGATCATTCCGGACCCGGCCCGGCACGGGGAGTTCGGGTTCTGGATTTTCGTGGCTTTCGCCGGGTTTCTCGTCAGGGACGCCCTCACCAGCGTGCGGATCTTCGTGAACAACATCTTCGAGCAGAAGGTGATTTTCGACATCCGGTCCGACCTCTACGGAAAAATCCAGCGGCTGCCCCTCCAGTGGTTCGACACGCGGCGGACGGGGGACGTGATGACCCGCGTGGTGGAAGACGTAACCAATATGGAGCGGATACTCATCGACGGCATCGAGCAGGGCCTGATCGCGGGTCTGCAGGTGCTTGGAATCGGAATTTACCTGTTTTACCTGAATCCCAGTGTCGCACCATGGTCGACCCTGCCCGTGCCCTTCCTCGCGATCGGGGCGTGGGTTTATTCCACGCAGGGGCGGGACCGCTACCGGAACCAGCGCGATGCCAGTTCCGATTTGAACGCCCTGCTGCATGACAACATTTCCGGCGTGCGCCAGATCAAGGCCTACGCGGCGGAGACGGCCGAGCATGCGCGGTTCAACCGTTTTTCCGATTTATTGCGGATTGCAACCCTGCGGATGATGCGCTGGTGGGCGCTGTATTCGCCCGGCATGTCGTTCCTGCGGATGACGGGCTACGTGCTGGTGCTGGCTTTCGGCGGGACTGCGGTGATGAAGGGCGAAATGTCGAAGGGACAGTTGTTGGAATTCTTCCTGTTCCTGTCATTGTTCTACGATCCCATCGACCGGTTGAATTCGCTGACTCAAATGTTGCTTTCCGGAAGGGCAGCGGCGGACCGCGTATTCGAGATCCTGGATGCGGATGAAGAACGGAACGCACGCGATGGCGGCAGTCTCCCCGCGAAGATCGAAGGGCATGTGCGCTTCGAACGGGTTTCTTTTTCCTATCAGAACCAACCGACCTTGCACGAGGTGACGCTGGAGGCACTGCCGGGACAGACGGTGGCGCTGGTGGGATCGACCGGGGCGGGGAAAACCACGGTGCTTTCGCTGCTGGCGCGGTTTTATGAATTGGATTCGGGGCTGATCACCATCGACGGCATCACCACCGCGACACTGGCGAAATTCTCGCTGCGGGACCGGATGGCCTACGTGACACAGGAGCCTTTCCTGTTCAACGGGACGGTGCGGGAGAACCTGCAACTCGCCAAACGCGAGGCGACCGACGCGGATTTCTGGGCGGCGCTGGAAGCAGCGCATGCCGCCACCTTCGTGCGGGACTTGCCCGAGCAACTCGACACGAACGTGGGCGAGCGGGGTGTGAAACTCTCCGGCGGGGAGAAGCAACGGTTATCGATCGCCCGGGCGCTGCTGAAGAACGCGCCGATCCTGCTGCTGGACGAGGCGACCGCCTCGGTGGACTCCGAGACGGAACGGCAGATCCAGGACGCGCTCGACCGGCTGATGGAAAACCGGACCGCCTTCGTAATCGCCCACCGGCTTTCCACGATCCAGAACGCGAATATCATTTACGTTCTGGAGAAGGGCCGGGTGATCGAGCAAGGCACGCACGCGGAATTGCTTACCCGGGGTGGGAAATACGCCGAGCTGTGCCGGAAGTCGTTTTTGGAGGGAGAACGCGGGAAAGCGCCGGAAGATGAAGAGGTGATCCTGATAGCGGATGACGAACTGGATCCGTGAGGAGCGGCTATCGCCAGACGAATCAACCCGCCCCTAACAACTGGCTGCCGATCATCATCTGATAGGTGGGATCGGTGTCGCGCAGGGAGTGATGGTTGCCATCGGCGATGATGCGGCCGTGCTGGAAGACGAGAATCCGGTCGGCGATGGTGATGGTGCTGTAGCGATGGGCGATGATGAAGGTGGTGCGGCCCTTGACGAGATCGGCGAGGGCCTGCTGGACCATGGCCTCGCTCTCGGCGTCGAGGGCGCTGGTGGCCTCGTCGAGGATGAGGATGGGCGCATCCTTGAGGAAAGCGCGGGCAATGGCGATGCGCTGGCGCTGGCCGCCGGAGAGGAGATCTCCCCTTTCTCCCACTTCCGTCTGATAACCTTCCGGCAGGCGGATGATGAATTCGTGGGCGTGGGCTTTCCGCGCGGCCTTCTCGATTTCTTCCTTGGTGGCGTTCTTGCGGCCCAGGCCGATGTTGTCGGCGATGGTTCCCTGGAACAGGGAAGGCATCTGGGGAACGACCGCGATGGAGTCGCGGAGATCTTTCTTGGTGAAATCCCGGATATCGGTCCCATCAAAGGTGATGGCGCCGGCCTGGGGATCGAAGAAGCGGGGAATCAAGTGGGCGAAGGTGGTCTTGCCGGCACCGCTGGGGCCGACGAGCGCGACGACCTGGCCGATGGGGATAGCGACGTTGAGTTCCTTGAGAACAGGCTCCTCTCCATAGGCGAAGGAAAGATTTTCAAAACGGATGGAATCCAGCGGCGGCGAGAAGGGGGTGGGGTTCGGGCCTTCGAGAAGGTCGTCTTCCTCATGGAGGATGAACTCGATGCGCTCGGCGGCGGCGGCCCCCTGTTTCATCTG